>CAIXMD010000477.1 GCA_903920415.1 uncultured Desulfomonile sp. | reverse complement strand
GCGGGGTCACCCATTAAAAGGCCCCCTGTCAAATGAAAAGATTTCCCTATAGGAATCGTTTACTTACACAGAGGAGAGGATGGCTTGATTTGGCCATTTTGAAGAACGTCAGATTTTCCTCGCGTTTGCTTTAGGAGAGTTGTATAGAGTCAGCCGATTTGAGCACGGGTAAGTGGTAACTGAGGTCTTACATCGTTCAAATTTTTTTGCTTGACAAAATGCACTAAAAGAATGAAAAAAGAATGTTCGAATCTACCACAATGGGATCTTGCCCAGGGACGGGAAAATGAACCGCACAAACTTATTACGAAAAGTTGTGCTTCCTTCTGGAACATGGAGTGACGCAGCCGGTTCAGGATCCCGTGTCTCTTCTTCTGTATCCGTTTATCAAAAATCTCAAATTGGAGGGATAAGCCTGGGTGGGGAGATCTGTGGTTTCCCCCTCGTAAGGTTGAGACCCTAATACCTCCCAGTTCGAGGAAGATGCCTTCCTGATATAATTGATTCCCTGCACACGGTTTCATAACCAATAGAGGGAACATTCAATAAGGGCATTGAACTCGTAGCAACGGAGGGTGTCACTGTTACCTTTGAAATCCTTGATTTTTCATGGGAGCAGGACAGCAATTCTGTGGGATCATTTTCTCGAGAGGCAAACAGCCGACTCGGTACGGGGGATGACGATGAAAGCCTTAGGTATTCATCTTCTGATCGAGCTTTGGTCTTGCAATAGACAAAAGATAGACAACCTCGATTACCTTGAAAGAATTATGGCTCATGCTGCTGAGATAGCAGGGGCAACCGTTCTGAAGACAGCATTTCAGGACTTCAACCCTCAGGGGGTTTCTGGAGTGGTGGTGATAGCCGAGTCTCATCTGACCATTCATACATGGCCGGAACATGGCTACGCTGCTGTGGATATTTTCACTTGCGGGACAACGGTCGACCCTTGGAAGGCTGCGGGATTTCTTAAACAAGAGTTGGAAGCCGAGGAAATTCAGATTCGAGACTTTCTAAGAGGCTTCCCGCATGCAACCGGGGAAACCGAAGAAAGCTACGGGTTGGTTGGACGTGCTGCGTGCGGGAATACTAACGGTTAGCGATCGGTCCTGGCATGGGTCAAGGCCAGATGCCTCAGGGCCGGAACTTGCCGATATGCTGAGAGGTCACGGGATTGAGGTGGCTTGGGTTGCTGTCTGCCCGGATGAGGAGCCTGATATTTCAAATATACTCATCTCGTGGGCTGACGACCAAGGCGCCGATCTCATCTTAACCACGGGGGGCACCGGCGTGTCTCCCCGTGATGTCACACCGGAGGCAACAGCAGCGGTGGTGACCAGGACTGTTCCTGGGATGGCTGAAACCATGCGCATCGCAAGCGCCGGCAAGACTCCTCATGCCATGTTATCAAGAGCCATAGCCGGTGTACGTGGCCGAACTCTAATCATTAATCTTCCTGGCAGTCCGAAAGGGGCTATTGAAAACCTCGAAGCAGTCATGCCGGCTGTTGCGCATGCCATTGCCAAGATCCAGGGCGATTCTTCAGATTGCGTCTGAGTTTTGTATTTGAAGATTCCCCGATGAAATAGATTCTCTCCTAACTAAACATGTGGTGGCTTTTATGAAACGCGAAGTTCTCAATAAACCATTATCAGCCGGATCAATATTACATCAAGTCCTGGACCGTTACGGACTTAAGGCCGCTCTTTCCCGTCATAACATACTGAATATGTGGCCGACCATAGTAAATCCAGCCGTAGCCCGCCATGCAAAGGCTGAGAGGCTATCTGGGTCAACCTTGCATGTTGTCGTTGATTCTTCTGTTTGGATGAATGAACTGGCTGCTCTCAAGAACGTCTTGCTGAACAAGATCAACGCGTGCCTTGAGAATGGAGCGGCCCCAATAACAGATATCCGTTTTCAGCAGCGATCTTGGGCAAAGAACGATGAAGCGAAACCTACTGCCGGCCCGCAGTACAAACCGACTGAGCAGGATATTCGGAAAGTACAACAGATTCTGGAGCCGGTTAAGAACGAAGATCTTAAATCGATGTTGAACAGAATTCTGGAAAAGGATCTGGACCTTAAACGTAGCCGATTCTCCAAGTATTAGTCGGCCGAATTCTCTTCTACCCCGGAGCGCGTTTTCTCATGCGGAGCATCCGAGGTGTGACCGTCCTCAAAGAATGAAGACCAAGGCCGACTACGGCCCCTCTCCTTTTTCTTTGAATCGAGGTTAGTCTTATAATCGGTTCGAGTCGGTTCTTCCTCTGCAACCCTGATCATGCCTATGCCAACGGAACCTCCTGAGAAAGGAAGCAACAGCCATATTCGGTCATTATCTCTCTTTCTCACCGGCAATATTTGGGAACCTCGTTCAGGAAATTTAGGGTCGTATATGAGTAGTCCTTGTCCTGTAACTTCCCAGCGCCCTTCTGCAGGGTTGAAGAAATTGATCATTGTCATAGATCCGTCTTTTCGGAGACACATCAAGGAATGCCCTCTGAAAGGCTTCTGTTTCGCTTTTTCTCTGTCGGTTACACCCCATCTGAAAAACTCGTCGGAAAATTTCCATGTCCCGACCAGGAAATCTGGAGCCACGCGTTCCTCAATACCGAGAAGGGCCTCTGGAAGAACGACTGAGCCGGTGTCCAAAGGGACGACTCCCGACAATAGCGGAATCAACGTTAGTGCGAGAACCTGAATGTCGAGCAAACGAAATCTCCCAAAATATCGTTTAGATTTAAGTCTACCAGGATGACCTTCGAGTGTCCACCTCTCGTAACAGGGTTTAATAAGATGCTGATGAACCTGCCCCTCCGAGAATTGTTGATGAGTTATTACCGAGAACTGTTTACTAGATTTGGCCCGAGGCACTGGTGGCCTGCGGAAACGCCCTTTGAGGTTTGTGTCGGGGCGGTGCTCACTCAGAACACCGCGTGGACTAACGTTACGCGGGCAGTAGCAAATCTCAAGTTCGCCGAGGTTTTAGATCCGGTGAAAATTCACGAATTGTCCGTCTCCGACCTTGCCCAATTGATTCGACCGGCAGGATATTACAACGTTAAGGCCTTACGCCTGAGAAACTTTGTGGACCATCTGATGGATCGACATGGAGGGGAATTATCGTCACTGTTGTCTTTGCCTCTGGACTCTCTCCGTGACGAATTGCTCTCAATAAAGGGTGTAGGCAAGGAAACTGCGGATAGTATCGTACTCTACGCCGCAGGAAAACCGGTCTTTGTAGTGGACGCCTATACTAAACGAGTGCTTCAGAGGCACGGTCTTGTACAGGAAGGCGCGAATTACGATTGTATCCAAGATCTTTTTCACTCTAATTTGCCCATAGATGCTGATTTATTCAATGATTTCCACGCGCAGATTGTGGCGGTGGGGCACCGTTACTGCAAGAAAAAGCCTGTTTGCAAAGAGTGCCCCCTGGTCGGTTTCTTACGAATTGGAAAAGACTTTCTCTAGAGTGGGGCAGGGGGTGACCCTTTGGTCTCCCCCCGTTTTGTCGCATTAGTCCGAAATGGTATAAGCCCCTTTCTTCTCTTCATCAAAGTCTACATTGGCATTTACATAACCAACCTTGAGCCCGGCATTCTTCAAAATATTGTAACCCATTTCAGCACGGGTGCAGGCAATGTCACAAGGGATGCGATTCAATGCATTCTTCAAAACATTGTAAGCCATTTCAGCACGGGCGCCGGTAGCGCAGTTAACAATAATATTTTTGTCGTTCGGAAGATCTGACAGCCGCTGTGCCAGTTCGTCCAGAGGGATATTCTTTGTGTTTGGTAGAGCATTGGCAGCCACTTCAGAAGCCATGCGAACGTCGATGAGTATTGTGTCCTGAGAAGGCTTTTCCACAAGGGCCTTGAAAACTTCTATGTCTACCTCACCCGGCATCAGTTTGCGAACGTAGGTTATCGCTGAAGAGGCAGCCCCTTTGGAAACCTTTTGTCCAGACTTTTCCCACGCCTGGAATCCACCGGACAAGACACAGGCCTGCTTGTAGCCCCATCCTGATATTTTCTTGAAGGCTTCATCAGCCGACGTTATGTTTCCATCCTTATTGTATAGGATAATTGCCGCGCCCTTGTACTTGGGGAACTGAGTCTCCATAGCCTCGATTCCTCCAGTAGGGACTGCAACTGCGTTTGGAATATGGCCCTGCTCGATCTCTTTGCTGGGTCTCAGATCAATCAAAATGTATGGAATCTCATTTTTGTTGAAATTTTCAAGGCCGACTACGTTGGAAACAACTATCTGCCCAGCTTTTTTCCATGCGGGGAGACCTGCGTGAAACACTTTAACGTTCTTGTATCCAAGTTTTTCCGCCTTCCTGGCGGCTAATGGGCTCAGCACTCAGGAGAAGCCTGAGCAATAATAGATTTGCATTATATCCTTGTCTTTGGGGAGCAACTTCTCCTGAAGTTTGTCGAACGCAAAGAACGGCATCGGGAGTGCAGTGGGTATATGGCCCTGATTGTACATGTCTTCAGGACGGCTATCCAGAAGGACATACTTTCCCTTTTCAGGTCCCTTAGCAACGAGTTCAGCTACCTGTTCAGCCGAAATCAACTGATCTTTGGGAACTTCTAAGCCTTTCTTGACTTCGACCTGCTCGGCAAAAATTTTTCCATTCTTTTTGTTGTAAGTAATCCTTACCGACTCCTGCTTCGGAATCTCTTTGAAACTCGGAGCATTTTTCAGCAGGGTCGTATCATCGAAAAAGATCACCTCCATATCTTTGTCGATTTGAAGCTGAATTGTATTGGCTTTGCTTGAAACGTCCACAAACTTTCCTGCAAGGAGATTGGCCCCCTTGTCGTATTCGTGGCACTTCAGGCAGCTCTGGTCAGACTTGGACGGCAATTTTTCTTCGGCTACGGCACTCACGACCAGCGGCCATCCCGCGGCAATAGCCACGGCCGTAACGGTGATCACGAAAGTGAGTACTCTCCTGAACATTCTTTTCTCCTTTGAATGGTTTTATAGGGTTATCCGGCCTTGAGAGGCCCGTTGGTCCGCCACGTCGGAATCATCCTTGTGAGCGGTTTCCTATCCTTAAATCGTCCGGGTTAATTCCATATAGCATAGATAAGAGTTATTTCAATATATAAATAATTGAAGATCCATTTATTTTTTGTGTCTACCCAGAAACTTGCCAACCCTCATCCTATTTTTAATCCCAATGGATTTTTTTCTTCCGTTGTGGTTTTTTAGCATAGGGGTTATTAGTGCGTCTAGCCTGCGCGTCGATACCTTAATTGCCGGCATGGTGTATGAATTCCTCATTATAATCGATTTAGAGGTGATGGCTGGTGTCACTCCATACTATTGTCCCTTCGAGGTATCCATACGAGAGACCGATCGAGGAGGATTTAGGCTCCTGGTGGGTGTTGCATGTCAAGCCGAATTGTGAAAAGCTTGTAGCCACTTACCTTATGCATCGTGACATAAGTTTCTATTTACCTCTCTATAATCGGAAGGAAAGGGTTGGTTATTTTCAGAGGATCAGGACTACGGAAGTGCCTATTTTCAGAGGATATCTCTGCTTCGCCCTGGAGAGAGAACAGCACAATTTACTGTATGATACTAAAAAACTAGTTCGAATAATTAAGGTTACAGACCAGGAAAGATTTGTTCAGGAGCTTCAGTCGGTAGATAAAGCACTCCGATCCGATCAGAACTTGACGCTTCGACCAGGTTTGGTCCCAGGGGCGAGAGTAATGATTTTGTCAGGCCCGCTACAAGGAGCCGAGGGAGTTGTGGTTAGACGTCGCCGGGAAACTCAACTTGCGGTGTCGGTAACCATGTTTAATCAGAGTGTCCTGGTAAAGTTAGATCCACTTACAAAGATCGAGCTTCTCTCTTGATGGCTCGCATCACCAGCCGGGTAGTAGTCTCGAAAAAGTCTCTCTTATTCCAGTGCCCAACTGTTTGATGTCTTGGCCCACTTGTCCAAACACTGATGACGGTTGTGATTCCTGGCCTCCCGGCTTGATGAGCTGAGGCCGAGACAATCCGGCATGGCCGAAAGAGTCTAGAATAAAACCGTCAATTGGGTTTGTCGCTCCCAATTGTTGTGCAGATGGAAGCTCCAAAGACTGTTCCTTTTCTCGTTGAGACGCGACACCAACCGCGGGTTTGCTGAGATTTGCCGGCACGCGGGCAGTAACAGTTCCTTGATCTGGAAAAATACCACGATTTACAGCTTGATCAGACGGCCTTGAGGGGACATAAGGAAGTGCCGGAGGCAAGGTGGGGAGAGATCCTGATCTACCAGTTGCACTTGACGTTGAGATCGAAGGCGGGAGATACTGGTCTGGTACGGTGACCCCGGTTTTTGGTTGCTGAGGCATCCCCTGAGATATTGGCGAAAAGGTACGCGGTGACTTTTTTTGCGAAGCGGGCTTGAGCGACTTGTCTCCCGGAGGATTGATTGTTGACTGTGGCGATTGGTTTGGTTCAGGTTTCTTTGCGGATCGGGCCGGTTTTTTGGTACGTTGAGTTGGTTCATCAGTGAGAGAAGTGGGTTCTAATGCCGGGGACGGTGAGGCCGGTGGAGGCCCGTCCGGTCTAGCCTCCGGAGAAACCGGGGGCTGAAAAGGGAGACTGGAGGGTGCCTGCCCTTGCAAAGACATGCCAGGCGACATGGTTGGAGGAGCTTGAGCGTATACGGCGGCTACGGGCCCGCGGGAACTTGGAAGGCGCTCAGCCGAGAGAGCATTGCTTCCGTGTCCGGCTATATTATCGTAAGACTTGGCTTTCTCGGCTATTGGTCCAGATGGATGATTGAGCAAAGACTCCAAGAATTCAGCGAACGGGCTTTCCTCCCAGTTGACAAGCCCTACTGAGTTTCCCACTACTTGTCCTCTTCGATTTATCACATAGGTCGTAGGAACACCCGCTATCTCGTAGATGGCTTCAGAGTTTGAATTCACCACGAAACAGGTAGGGATTTTAGTAGTTAAACCTTGGTTTCTAATGGAAAAACGATTTCCAGGATCAAACGCAAAAGTATAATTGAATCTGTTCTTCTCCAGGTAAGACCGCTGTTTGTGCTCAGGGTCGAACAAGTTTACGGCTAAAATCACAAGTCCTCTCGCGGAATAACTCCGGAAAATTCGTTCCAGGATGGGCTTTTCCATGGAGCACGGGGGGCAATCAATTCTCCAAAAATTCAGCAGGACTACTTTACCTCGGTACGAGGACAGGTTTACGCTCACGCCTTTCATGTCTTGGAGAATCATGTCGTTCGCGGCGCAAGGAGAGAAGTAGAGATTAAAGTTATGGATTCTCAGTTTCTGATCCAAGCCTTCAGGTAGGCTCGCCTCAACATTCGATCCTGAACAGAACAAAGCGATCAATAGAGCAAAGATCGTACCAGCGCCATATCTATTCATAACCCATTTCCTTTGGCGAGAAGCTGACAGAATAAATAAATGGTACAATAAATTCATTTGTATTTCAAGGGTTTTCAGAACATATTATGAAGTCTTGCTTTTTTTTCTTACGTGTCATATAACGCGATTTGTCTGGGGGGGCAAGGTGATCGCCGGCGCTATGAGCGCGGGAGGAAAGTCCGAACTCCGCAGGGCAGGATGCCGGGTAACGCCCGGTGGGGGTAACCCCAAGGAAAGTGCCACAGAAAGTAAACCGCCTCCGGTTTTCTGGAGGTAAGGGTGAAAGGGTGAGGTAAGAGCTCACCGGTTCTCGTGGCAACACGGGAAGCCAGGTAAACCCCATCCGGAGCAAGACCGAATAGGGAAGCGCTTGAGGATGGCCCGTCCGATGCTTCCGGGTAGGTCGCTTGAGGCGGCGGGAGACCGTCGTCCTAGATGAATGATCACCGCCCGGTCCTCCGGGAACAGGATTCGGCTTATCGCCTCCCCGGACTCTCCACAAGGGGCCACACATGCCTAAGCAAGATTTAGACGACCGAAAACCTACCGATGACGGTCTGGGCGAGAGTTCTGTTGCAACGACAAAGGACCGCAATTTTGATTTAATTAAGATCTTGATCGCCGCAATATTTGTGTCAGTGGCAATATTTGCGGCTTATAAGGCCGATCTTTTAGAACCGATCATCCACTGGTCCGGTTTTCAGAGTGCCGACAAAAGCCTTAGTCCTGTGTTCACCAGATTACCGGGGGACGATGTGATTTCCTCCGGAAGCACTCTGGCGGGGGTAGGGAAAATTCCCTATGGTCATCACTCCGTAGGCCCCGCGGTAGCTTTTGACCAACCGGTTTCCCAGGACGGATCCGGCAAAACTCAATCCCAATCGGCCGTAGAAATTTCTTTAAAGGCCCCTACGAGCGTTCTGCAGTCAGACGCACAGACTTCAAAGGGGCCTATGGTTGTGGAAACTCCAGTAATTCCAAGCGTAAAACCTCCACTCTCAGATGACACGGGCAAAGTTGAAACAACTGCTGAAGGTAAAGGCGGCGAGTCGTCTGGTCCAAAAGCGGCTCCGACTAAACCTTCCGGTAACAAAGAGACACCTGACTGGCAAGAAACGACGCGCTCGGAACAGTTTCAACTGCCCGGGTCTCTTCTTGTGAGAATTCAAAATTATAGCGGCGCGCCAGCCAACTGGCAACTTATGGTCATTTTGGACGACTCCGGCATTATGCTCCGCCAAGGAAAAACTTGGTCTCCAAGCCGAAGTAAAATCGCTGTAAATTTTGTCTCAAAGCTTCCAGGAACTTTGTCTCCAGGATCGAAGTTGGCCGTTAGAGACTTTGTTTGCCAGAAATCAAACGAAAACAACAAAAAGGGACCATGCCTCAGCCACATGCTGTTCGACTGGAGCAGTCCTCCTTTCAAACAACTGAAAGAAAAACTTGAGAATGCGGATTGGGGAGGACAAACAGACCCATGTGCTGCGGCAGCGTACTCTGTGAACCATGATTTTAGGAGTCAAGGGAGTCTCACTCCCAGAATTTTGATCGTGACTGGCGGAGCGACCAAATGCGGGTTCAACGGTGTTGTCAAAGCAGTAGAAAGTCTCGAAACTAAAGATAAACTTGCTGTTGATGTTTTGGCTTTGGGAATAAATAAAAAGCGACTGCGTGGATACTCAACCCTGGCCAACAAAACCGGTGGGCTGTTTATGCCGGTGGATAAGCCTGCTGATGTTGATCAGTTTCTTTCACGATACGAAAAAGCCCTAAAAACTAAAGTCATGGAAAAGGTTGAAGTGAAAGGAGACAAAACCGTATCAAGCATCAGTCCATTTCAAGAAGCCAATCTTATCCCCGGTTCTTACACGGTTGTCCTGCCTATCGTGGAAGGACTTCACCCCTCCAACAGAACAATTTCCAACGTAAAGATCACTTCGGGTGAAGTTAAAATCATGGATGTAACGATAAAAAAGGGGCGCCCGATCGTCCGGGAGGGAAAGAAATAACCGGATAGCCAGGCTTACAGCTCCAGCATGATCGGGATAATCAAACCGCTTAAGTCAGAAAGACCCCAAATCAAGAAATTCGTTTCCCGTGGCGGCCAAGTGATCCAGTATCTTTTTTTAACAGAGAGCCCTGAATAGTCTCAGGCGAGAGCAATTCTCATTGGTCACCTTCTCACTAGTTCTACTGCGCGAGCAACAACGTTATCAACGTTAAACCCGTAATTCCTGAGAACTTCAGAACCGGGGGCAGATGCTCCGAAACAATCCACCGAGATGCTGCTCCCTCCATCGCCTACCCATTTAGCCCATCCCATGGAAGACGCTGCCTCAATAGATAAACGCGCAGAGACATCGGGAGGAAGTATAAGATCTCTATAATCAGGGGGCTGCTCCATAAAAAGCTCCCAACTCGGCATCGAGATCACCCTGGCTTGAATTCCTCTCTCAGTCGCGAGCCTTTCCTGGGCATCGAGGGCCAGCTTCACTTCTGATCCGGTAGCTATCAAGAGTACGTCAGGTTCTCCATCAGAATCCGATAGAATATAGGCACCGTTGGATAGCTGTTCCGCTCGACCGTAACGGACCTGATCCAGGATAGGCACATTTTGTCGAGTCAGGATTAGAGCCACAGGCTTGCGGCGCTCGATCGCTGTTCGCCAGGCGGCCGCCGTCTCGTTCGCGTCAGCGGGACGAATTACGGTAAAGTTAGGTATTGCCCTCAGGGCAGCAAGATGCTCTATCGGCTGGTGCGTGGGGCCATCCTCCCCCACCGCGAGACTGTCGTGGGTAAAAACGAAGATAGAATGGACATTCATGAGAGCAGCCAGCCGCAAGGAGGGGCGCATGTAGTCTGAAAAGATAAGAAAAGTGGCACCATAAGGGATCACCCCCCCGTGAAGCGCCATTCCGTTGACTATCGCCGCCATACCATGTTCTCT
>CAIXMD010000476.1 GCA_903920415.1 uncultured Desulfomonile sp. | reverse complement strand
ATTATCCTCGGGCTAATCTTCTGGAAAAAGCACGCATATGCAATCACTATTCACAAGTCCCAAGGAAGCGAGTACCTGGCTGTAATTATTCCATTGAGTACACAGCACTTCGTTCTTTTGAGAAGAAATCTGCTTTACACGGCAATGACCAGGGGGAAGGAACTTGTTATAATAATTGGCAGTCCTAAAGCATTACATATGGCAGTGGAGAACACTATCGTAGAACCGCGATTTACCTATTTGGCTGAAAAAATATGATTGTGGCCCGCCTCCGTAGCTTCCAAAAAACTAACCTCCAATTCCTCACTTTTCCACGGTCCTGTGAACGCGGTTGGTCCTCATGTTTTCGTTTATAATGAGATGTCTATCGTCATCCAGCCAAGTTACCCCTTGCAAGGCTCAACGCTATCACGCATTGTCACCAGGAGCCCTTTGTTGCAAGTGTTCCAGAAATTCTTCGTACTTCATCCCCATTATTTGTGCAGCCCTCTTGCAGCGCCGATTTTGTATTCTATAAGTCAATGCGTAACCGGCTATACCAAAAACTACCGCAATAAGGACCGCAGCAGTCAGCCATCGGATAAGTATTTCCCACCCGAGGTCCAAAAATGCCGACAGATACTCCCAGAAATAAGAATTATCCATTATCGGGTTCATCGTATTTTGGAATACTTGAAAATTAATTGCTATCGATTTCCCCAAAATGATCGAACCCAGCCAATAGTATCCATAATATAGGGGGATCGCGTTCAAAGGATTAATGACCAGCGTGAAACCTGCTGCAACGAGATAATTGAACCTGAAAAAAACTCTCAGCAACGCGAGGACCAAAAGGTGTCCACCGAGTGGAATCACAAACCCTATAACCAGGCCCAAGGACACCCCCAACGCGTCGAAAGCCGGTGGATGCCTGGACATGACAAGAGGCTCTATGAAGTTAATGTAGACCAGTCGACGAAAGCGTGCCGGGAATCTTTCCTTTTCAGTCTCCACCTGCTGCGGGTCATTCATGCCTTTTTGCCTTCAAACACGTAAGAGCCAGAGATATTTTCATCATTTGGCTTTTCCGCCAATAAAAGGTCGGCCTGGATAATTTATATCGAAACTTAGCTGGGGAAACTGTAGAGGAAGTCGCATAATATTGAATACCATTACACCTATTGAGAATCGGTCGAGCCAGGAAGAAAGAGGCCAGCCAAAATGAACTACAACGTTACGGTCCAGCAACTCATATTCCACTACTTTCAAAATGCCCACCATGTGCTGATAGACACTTCGAGTCTTTGCGATAAAACGGAAATGATTAGGTGCCAACCTGTTTGGGGCTCCCCGGCGAGGATTGAAAAATGTCACGTATGCCTCGTTTTGTTTTGTTTCCGACAGAGCTTCTTCCCTTGGTCTTCGGAAGAAGATGTGAAGCTCGGTATCAGAAGACTCCGCCAAGTGAAGAATTAGATCCATCTGGCTATCGGCTTGGGCGATTTCTTTAATCTCCGGGCCCCTCTTCCTGGCCACAAGAAGCCCTGATATGAGGACGACTCCAGTCACCGCGGCCCACAATTCAGTGCCGTGGGGCTTCATCCAGGCTAAAAAAATGAAGCAACTCACAAAGATGAAAAAAATTACCAGCGTGATAAGACGGCTCGTCGAAAATTGTATAACCTCTTTCGTCCCCATGAAATAACGGTAGATTAGAAGAGATCCCATGTTGATTGAGAAACTTGCAATCAATCCCAAGGCGTACATATCCGCCAAAATATTCTGGTTCCCGAGGGTGATAAGAATAATGAACGAGAAAAAGCACGCGTTCATCAAGTGGATCCGGTAAAGTGAATGGTTTCGATTGATAGAGATGAGCCAGTGAAAACCATATCTTTCCGCTACTCGCTCAAGAAGTTCACTGGATGCCACGAAAGCCGTATTGACTGCCATGATAAGAGCGAGGCTGGCCAATACTGCCACCGCTATTCCGAAGGGAACCCCATTGATTAAGGTCGCGTAATGGGTGATCAAATCACCTTCATGACTCGGAAAATCTATAGGAGCGGTCAAGGCCAGTGCGGCCACCAAAGGCGTTACAATTCCCACGCTGATTGCGAGAAAAATGTATGCCTTACCTATTTCTCGCCACGTACGGACTAATCCTGCCGTTTGTAATACGGATTCGACTCCTGAGTATGCCAGGATACAACTTGCGACAGAGGCGATAAAAATCCCGTAACTCCTAGTCCAGGAACCGGTCTGAAGGTCTTTTGCCGCATCAGTAAATGATTCCTTTAAGCGCATCATAGATGCATCATCAAAAGCCAAAAGACCTGAACCGATCAAATTCAGAAAGACAAACGCTGCTAAAATAAAAACCGTAAAAGTGAACCGTGCGTTTTCTTTAATCCCTAAGATATTGAGACCGGCGATAGACCATACTATGACCATTGCCATGATCATTTTCCAATAATGCGGCACGGTAAAAAAAGAAGCAGAGTTCTCAACCGCACTTACGGCTGAAAGACATGCCGTTAAAATATAGTCGACCATGATTGAAGAAACGGCTACAAAAGAAACCACTGGACCCAAGACCATATAAGAGAAGGAGTATACCCCCCCGCCGAAGACCCCATGATGTTCCAGGATTTCGGCAATTTCCACGAGCCGAGTGGTCATGTAATGGATAAACGCCGCGGTAAAGGCAATGAAGATTATCGCGCTCGGTCCGATAAAACGAAAAGCCTCTGCCGGAGCATAGAATACCGACGTAAGCTCGTCCATGAGGGTTATTATGGCCACTGAAAGCCATGTGAGCCAAAATCGCCCGTTCATGTAGTAGGTAAGCAAACCCGGTCTTCGCAGTAGAATAAGGAAAGCACCGGCTAGGCCGGCGTTTATAATTATTAGGACAATCGTTTTCATGGTGGAAAAATCTTAATTACGCAAACCGATCCTCATTTCTCGTTATTTTGTTGAGTGCAGTTACTCCTGATCCTCGGATGCTTTCATTTCTTCTTCTCGCCGTCTCTTTTTTTCAAATAACACGAGTACTTGAATGCCTATCTCGTAGAACAATAACATGGGTATTGCCATAAGCGTCTGATTGATCACGTCCGGCGTCGGGGTAAGCACGGCTGCTATGATGAAGGCGAGGACTACAAAATACCGACGCCCTCTCTTAAGAAAGCTGCTGTCGAAGAGCCCGAGGAGTCCCAGGAATACAATCACAATGGGAGTTTCGAAAACCACCCCGAAAGCCAGCATTAACATAATCACCAGAGACACATAGTCCTTGATCGAGATCATGGGCTTCAACTCTGCAGTTTGATACCCAAGAAAGAATTGAAAAGCTGCTGGGAAAACGACGAAATAAGCAAAGGTAGCCCCTAAATAGAAAAGCACGGTAGCCGTAACGATGAATGGTACAGACAGACGCCTCTCTGTTTCCAGTAAACCCGGGTAAATGAATAGCCATAACTGATAGAGAACGTAAGGAAGGGCAAGGAAAATCCCGGCAATGAAAGCCACTTTTAAGTAAACGAAAAAGGGATCCTGGAGACTGGTAAAAACAAGTGTAGAATCCTTCGGAAGAAGCT
>CAIXMD010000475.1 GCA_903920415.1 uncultured Desulfomonile sp. | reverse complement strand
GCATGTGAAGAAGTTTTAAAAGTCAGGGTCGAACAAACTGAGGCACCGCTGCGCTTTGCAACGACCAATGAGACGTTCGTTGCAGAAGGCTGGGTGCCCAGAACAAGTGTCGCAACCATAAGCCAGGCACTTGAGAAAACGACCAATGGAAAAATCTTCGTTACTGAACTACCTATAGACCTTGCGCACGACAGCGTTCCTGTAGAGTACAATAACCCGTCGTTTTCACGTCCATCGCAACTGCTCATGGACACGTACTCGCGACCCAAGTACACCGAACTTGATCCGACAATCATGGTCTCCATTGTATTTCCCATCTTCTTCGGTCTTATTCTCGGAGATGTGGGATACGGGTTGATCCTTCTTGCAATGTGCCTTGGTTTGCGGAAATTCTTAAAAGGAGAGGAGAGCCAGCAGCTGATTGCAGTGCTCAGGAATGCGAGTATTTCGAGCATCTTTTTTGGGGTGCTCTACAGCGAGTTTTTAGGATTCCCCTGTCCGTGGCCGTATCTCCTGCCGTCGCGGCACCTCAATATCGGGGCGCACGCTACGGGGCATGGTCCCAATATTCCGGGCCTGATGATGATGGCAATCTGGATTGGGATTGTGCATATTACCCTGGGAAGGGTTCTGGGGATTGTCAATCATGCACAACATGATCATGGGGCTCACCGGACGAAAGCCGTCCTCGCAAATGCCGGGTGGATCCTGATGATTTGGGGCATCCTGTTCCTGATCTGGTCGATGGTTCCGATGCCCTATATGCCTGACTTTACCACATTGCCAAAACTCGTCCTGACCCTGAATATTGCATCAGTTGTCGGCGTTGTGATGCTGGTTGTCGGATTGGTATTCATTGCACGGGAATCAGCGCTTGAAATCGTTGAGCTTCCCTCAATTTTCAGCCACGTGCTCTCGTATTCACGTCTTGTAGCTGTGGGACTCTCTTCAGTGGCAATCGCCATGGTGGTGAACTACATCGCCATCGGTATGCTCATCGGTCCCCAGCTCGAGAACATCACGCTCGTTGGCGTGATATTTATTATTCTGGGTGTTTTGGTTTTCATCTTCGGTCATGTCATGAATACCATGCTGGGTATTCTCGGGGGCGGTCTCCACTCACTCAGGTTGCATTATGTTGAATTCTTCACCAAGTTCTACAAGGGTGGAGGCAAAAAGTACAGTCCGTTTGGACTGAAAAGAAGATTTACGGAGGATTAAATATGGTTGGAGAAGTTGTAGTAGCAGCAATTACAGATGTTGAATTGATGAAAGCATCGCAGATTGGAATGAAGGCACTCGCAGCAGCGATCGCCATTGTCGGGACTGCATTCGCCGCGGCAATAGCCGAAATGGCGATCGGTTCGGCAGCGGTTGGCGCAACCGCGGAGAACAAAGATGTGTTCGGGCTTGTCCTGTTACTTACCGTCATTCCGGAAACTATCGTCATTTTCGGGCTTGTTGTGTCATTACTGCTCATATTCTAAGCGTGGGGCAGACAATGGGACTGGAAGCCGTTGTTGAAGAGATCAGGGGAAAGGGCAGAACCGAAGCGGACAGGATCCGTGCAGAGTCGCAACAGGACACAGACAAGGTCCTTGCAGCAGCCAACAGGCGTGTCGGGGAGATCAAACTTGCAGCAGAAGCAGAGTTGGCAAAACAGACTTCACACCTCATTGATCAGGATGTTTCTGCCGCGAACCTGCTTGTCAAACGTGAGCTGTTAAACACGCAGAAAGCGCTTCTGGACAAAGTCTACGAAGGCACCCGCACGGAAATCGCCCGTCTCCCTGAAAGCTTCCATCGGGAAGCCATACAAAAACTCCTTGCCGAGGTAAAAAAGGAGGTCTCAAAAGGAAAAATTCAATGCAGTGCCCGTGATGTGGCGACATTAAAGTCATTGATTGACGGGCATGCAGAATTTTCCGGGTTTGTGGTTGGTGACCCCGTTGATATTGACGGGGGAATCATTGCTGAAGGTAAGGAAGGCGAGCTGCAGATTGACTACAGTTACCGCACGTTCCTTGACAAAGCGTGGGAATCAAGGTTGAAGGATGCATCAGATATCCTGTTTGGTTAAGGAGGTACT
>CAIXMD010000474.1 GCA_903920415.1 uncultured Desulfomonile sp. | reverse complement strand
TGACCAATGTCCTACGAGGTCAAACTGGAAGTCTTCGAGGGTCCGCTGGATCTTCTCCTACACCTCATTCACCGCAACGAGGTGAGTATCACAGATATCCCAATTTCTCTGATCACGCAGCAATATCTGGATACAATCGAAGTGATGCAATCCCTCAATCTTGATATTGCAGGGGAATACCTTGTCATGGCGGCGTATCTGGTTTACATCAAATCTCAGATGCTCCTTCCTGTGAGTGAAGAGGACGAATCCCCTGAGGCAGGAGATGATCCACGGGATGAGCTGGTTGCACACCTCCTCGAATACAAGCGCTACAAAGAAGTTGCCGAGAATTTGGCATCGGTGGCCATGTTGGATCGTGAAGTCTTTGTTCGGCCTGTTTCCGAGGATTGCGAGGAGTTCCCGAGATCCATGCAGCCGGTCCAGGCCGGGATCCATGAACTCTTGGCTGCTTTCAGAGACGTGCTTCAACGGACTTCCCGAAAAGACCTCATGGAGTTGCAAACCGACCGCCTATTGGTAAGGGACAAGATGGTGGAAATATTGGAAAGGCTCAAGATTCACGAGTGGGTAACGTTCTGGTCCCTTTTTGAACAAGACTATTCACGTCTCAACATACTCACGACTTTTCTGGCCCTACTTGAAATGGTGAAGCTGCAGTCGGCAAGAGTTTATCAAGACATGCCATTCGGAACTATATTGATCTCCAGGCGGGCACAGGCCAGCAACCTGGTCGAGCACGTTTCGATTTATCAGCCGGTAGGTTGACCTATTGAGTAGTCAGCCAAAAAATCTCACTCTTCACGTCCGAGAATTAGATTTCGAGAACGGTAATGGCTTCCTCAGGACAAACCGATACGCAGGATTCACATCCCAGGCAATCAGCGGGATTTGCCACCACCGTCTCATTCCCATCTACTGCAAGCACGTCCGCCGGGCAAACGTCTATGCATTCGCCACACTGCTTGCATTTCGCTTCATCAATCTTAGGCAAGAACATTTACAAACTCCTAGTTGTTGAAAGTATTTTGTGCACAAAAAGTGCAGTTTTTTGGGCTATGTCGTCGCCACCCGTACCATGCTTAGCCCCGACTGTCGCCAAGACTACTGCGAACTACAGCGGGAGCCAACGCGTCTTGCTCTCGATGAAGCTGAAGCAGTACTATGGCCGAAATTACCAAGATTCCACCAGAAATCTGCAAAGGTTCCAATTTTTCTCCAATGAAGAAGAAGGCAAAGAACCCCGCTGCTATTGGCTCAAGCGTGGACGTAATCATGGCGCGTGTTGACCGCATATAGTTTATTCCGACAAAATACAATCCAAATGGAGCAATAGTGCCGACCAGCACGATGTACAATATGTATTCCCATTGATTTATGCTATAGCCTGCACGAAGATACTGAAAAGGACTGTAGATTATGTGCCAGATGAAGGTAGATATGAGCAATGAATAAAAGACAAGGGTCAATGGCTCATAGCGGTGCATGGCACGTTCCCCAAGGAGAGTATAGGCCGCAAAACAAAGCGCCGAAGCCAAGCCGCCAAGTATTCCCATGTGATTCAAATGTAAAATGTGGAGATTGTATCCTCCCACAACCAAGTAACAGCCGCACATGGCCAGGAACAAAGCGAGAAGTTTTGACGAGGTGAGTTGCTCTCCCCAAAAACAGATAGAAAAAAAGGCAACTATTATAGGAGCCATATATTGAATCAAAATAGCCGCCATCACCTGCATCTTGCTAATGGTGTAGAAATAAGTCACTTGCACGAGGGCCATCACTGTCCCTACAAGAAGTATAAGTCCTGCATCTGAGAATCGAATGCGAAATAGACGCCGTGCGAACAAGGCAAAGGCTGTTCCCAGAAAGATTGCAGATAATGTGACCCTGATCTGAACGAGTTCATACGGGGTCATCCCTCCCTGCAAGAGGATTTTGGCTACAGTCCCGGACGAGGCCCAAAAGATAGCCGCAGTCATTACACATATATAACCTATATTTGAGTAGCTGAACATAAGGTTGGCTTGTGACCGGAGGAGCGATCCATTTATCAATCAAGACCTGATTCTGATCAGGGAGGCCGCCGAAATTGTGTTACCCATCATGTGGCCATCGCTTAGACTGAACCACTGGTCAAACTCCTAGGGCTTCACGAATTTCTTTTTCCTTGAAGCCGACGATCACCTTGTCTCCAATTATCACAGTTGGAAAAGCACACCGTGAGGTGAGACGCTTGATCTCATCCAACACTTCGGATCTGTCATTATCTGGGAGAAGGTCCACATCCGTAAATTCGTATTCTACGCCGCACTCGCCAAGCAACTTCTTGCACGATTTACAATGGCTACAAGTACTCAGCGAATAGACTTTGCACTGCTCCATGTTATGCTCCTTGCCTGTTTCCGAAGTCATGCTCTTGAGCTTTCAACCAATTGACTCTATCATCATCCGACACAGATTAGAATACTTTTGAGCTGTACAAGGAGATTGAAATTGACCAGGATTTAGAGGCACGAAACTTCGTGAATAAATCGAATCAAGGCTGTTTAGGAATCACCACAATCGTGTTCGAAGATGGATCTGTATCTTGGTAGAGTCAAGTGACTCCGATCAGGCGGCCTAGTTTACCGTGCAAGTTTTGGAGAGCACCGGGCAAGCTCTCCACCAATTTGCCGTGGTTGCCAAGTCTATGAGCTTCAAGCATTTGGACTTGGTGAGTTATTGCCGCCGGCCTCCATTATAAGATACTCATGAATCAGTCGATTGATGTCCCCATCCAGAACTGCCGCAACATTTCCTATCTCACAATTTGTTCGATGATCCTTTACCATCTGGTAGGGCTGGAGCACGTAAGAACGAATTTGAGAGCCCCATGCAATGTCCTTCTTAGTTTTGTGAAGGCTATCCTTCTCTTCCCGTTTCTTCTCCAGTTCAAGGTCGTACAGTCTGGATTT
>CAIXMD010000473.1 GCA_903920415.1 uncultured Desulfomonile sp. | reverse complement strand
GAATTCTGCTTTGGCAGGCACATCTCTCTGGAGGAGATTATCACCTCGTTGGAAAGCGTCTCACCTCGACAGCTCTCTGATGAGGCCCGAGAGATGCTAAATTCAGGCCGTTTTACCATCGTGGTATTGGGACCGGTCGACTCAAAATCAGACCTGTTCGGCCTTTTCTACGGATAGTACTCAGACCGAAGTGCCTTCAAGCAAGTAACTTCATGAGTCTGAAGTTACCAATGGCTTCAGTTTGTCTCTGTGGTATTTCTCGGAACATCCTTGCGGCTGATCTCAACTTTTCCTTTGGCGTTGTCTATGGAAACGACCACATTTGATAGGCTTCTAGTGCCGAGGAGGTTCATAACTCCTTTAGTTTTCCGATCGAAAACGTGCACTTCTATCTCGCCCAGGGGCAGGTCAAACAGATAGGTGTTTCTTACCCTGTATCTTGTGACAGGGTGTGTGGAGCCATCTGCAAGTACGACTTTACTCTTCCCAATCTCCTGTACTTTAGATTCACGTGAGATTTCCATCAGTAACCTGCGATTAACCACAGAGTAGGTTGCTCCGGTGTCCAGGAGAAACCTATGTGGGGGCCCATTCTTACTGAAACGAACCTGTACAAATATTTGGCCGTGCTCGTTAAGAGGAACCGAGACTCTGAACGGGCTGGAACCGGTCACTGAGAATTCCTTCAGGATTCTCTGAGCTATTTTGGCCGTTGGGGGATCAGGATTCAAGCTCATGGCTCTTTGACCGTCCCTCAGGGCCGACTCGAGCTTGTCTGCGCGAAGATATGCAAGTCCTCTTGCTGCATGAGCGAAGCCGGATTTCGGATCAATTGAGATTGCTTGATTAAGGTCATTGAGGGCTTGATCCACTTCGCCTCTGTTGATAAGGGCGATGCCTCTGTTGGTAAAAGAAAGGGAGCGTAAGGAATTATTCACATGAGAAGTATTTATGGCAGCGGCAAAATCATCAAACGCCTTTTTGTCCTTCCCATAATCGAGGTTAAGTGTAGCGCGTAGCATCAGCCCAGACACCAATGTTTCTCCATCTAGACCATCTGACCGAAGCACGGCATTCAGATCAGCCCAAGCTCTCTTGAAATCGCCCTTGCCATAGTAGGCTTGCGCCCTTGCCAACCGGACTAAATGAACATTGGACGTATCTGGTTCGACAATCTGCAGGGCTCTTGAAAACGCTTCTACAGCTTTTTGGTATTCTCCTGCCTCGAAGTGCATTTTGCCCGTCTGAAAGAGCGTGGTGGTTTCACTTCCAGCTTGCAGCTCGGTGCTGCATGTCCAAAAAACCAGTATCAAAGAACAACAAGTTGATAACAGTACCTTCATGAATCCGTCCCTGCCTTCACAAACCAAAAAAATAAATTTCACGTCCCACAAAAAAGGTCATCTGATTTTGCCTAGCTTATTGCCCCTATGATCGTGGTATCGGCTCTCGTCTTTCAGCTATTTATTTGCTTGTGACCAGATTCCTTATTTTCGTGGAGGTTGTCTCTTGAACCACTCCACAATCTCTTCCAATTCGGCCAGTTCCCTGCCGGAGAACTTCCTGATCAGTGTCAGAACCTGCTGAGATAGCCAGAACCTCTCCTCTTTTTGCGATGCTTCTGCTACAGTGAGAAATTCTTCAAGAAGATCCGCAATTACCCTGAGCTGATCCAAGACCGAATCTGCAACAATGGAAGCGAGTTTCCTTTGCTTCACTTCCAGTATGTTGATTACCTTGGAAAGGTCCACCGATGGATCTAACGATAGAGAGATGCCAACTTTAAGGAACGGACCTGCGGTTTTTTCAGACAGCAGGTAACCTCTCTGCAGCTCAAACTCCTGCAGGGAAGGGTAGATTTCCCTGAGTTGAACCCCAGTTCTCACGTCGAAAAATTCAGGTAAGCATTGCCCGTTAATTCCACGGAATCCCTTGGGGACACGTACAAGAATCGTAGCTTCTCTGATGAGAATGTGGTCATAATAAACCTTCGTGTCCATTGACATATAATATCACGTTGAAACTAATTTAGTAAGAAATAAGCGCAGCTCTTTGATATTAATGTATATTGCATAGTGATTTAGCTGATACGACAAAGGCAGCAAGAAATTCTTCCCCCCGCCTAGAACGTTCTTCTCTTCATCACTTT
>CAIXMD010000472.1 GCA_903920415.1 uncultured Desulfomonile sp. | reverse complement strand
AGACTGTTCGGAGAAGCTCAAGACAGGCTGAAGTTACTATACTTTCGACAGCGAGACAGGCTTTCGCATTTGACTCCTCGTGAGTCTTTCTCATCGTTGAACATCGAGACCGTTCATGGCCAATCAATGTCAGAATCCGTACATCCCTTTGCTTGGCATTCCCCTTGTGACAGCCTCGACAAAGAATTGACAGGCATCCATTCGTGGGAGAGGATATCGTTCTTGCCTCAAGAAAAGGCTGTGGAATCCAATTCCTCGGTCGAGTTTGATGTTAAGCAAGATTTCAAAGAGGAGCACGATAGTGCTCCTGAAGAAACGGAACTCATTCCTCAGGGGCGTTCTCCTTGGCGATCACTTGAAATCTCCGCTGGGCTTCAAGCTGAAATGTTGTACCAAGAAGTTCGGAAGGATGAAGAAGCAGATTTGGAAGAACTCTTAACTGAGGAAATCCCTGGTCAATCCAGACAGCGCGGGGAATTACTGACATCCTTTACAACCAACGGCGAGCAGAGTACCAGGCCAATAAGAGTATCAAAAAGAGCGGATGGAGAGTTGAGGAGGCCCGTTGCTCCCGTCAACAACTTTTCTTCCCAGGATGATTATCAATTTCCTCACATTGATCTTCTCGACACTCCCGAGATTTCGGGACGTACCATTGACGAGGGACTTCTGGAATCCAACGCCAGAATCCTCGAACAGAAACTGTCAGATTTGGGAATACAGGGCCAGGTAGTCGAAATTCACCCCGGCCCTGTCATCACAATGTATGAGCTGACATTGGCGTCTGGGATCCCCCTCAGGAAGGTTCTTAATACTTCGGACGACTTAGCAATGGCATTGAAGTCAGGTTCAACGAGAATAGTGGCCCCAATACCAGGAAAGAACACCGTCGGTATTGAGGTTCCGAACCTCAACAGAGAGATTGTTTATTTCAGGGAAATTATTGAGTCTCCTGCTTTTGCTCACTCGACAGCCCCTCTCAAAATGGCGCTGGGGAAAGGAATCGATGGGGAACCTTTTGCCACAAGCCTGACGAGAATGCCACATCTTCTAATCGCAGGGGCAACTGGGACCGGTAAGTCAGTGGGCCTGAACTGTCTTATCTGCTCTTGGCTGATGTCCTGCCATCCAGATGATGTCAAATTCATCATGGTAGATCCTAAAAAGCTCGAATTGTCTTATTATCAGGACATTCCACATTTGATTCATCCTGTTGTGACTGATCCTGAGAAGGTGCCCAAGGTATTGAGTTGGGCCATTAGAGAAATGGAGAGAAGATACGATCTTTTGAGCAATGCAGGCGCTAAGAACATCGAAGGGTATAACCAGCAAGTTTTGGCTGCAAAGATTGGGTCGGATCCTGATGATTCTCCCCAGGAAAAGCTTCCCTATATAGTAATAATAGTGGATGAGCTTGCCGAACTGATGATGGTGGCGGCAAAAGATATCGAGATCTCTATAGCTCGCCTAGCTCAGATGGCAAGGGCTTCGGGAATCCATCTGATACTCGCGACTCAGCGTCCTTCCGTCGATGTTGTTACCGGGGTTATTAAGGCCAATTTCCCAGCCCGCATCTCGTACCAGGTTTCGGCCAAGCCGGACTCTCGAACGATTTTGGACACTGTTGGTGCAGAACACCTCCTTGGTATGGGAGACATGCTTTTCCTGCGACCTGGTAGTGCTAAACTCAGACGTTTGCACGGCGCGTATGTTTCTGAAAATGAGATCCGAAGGATAGCGGACTTCATAAAAGCACAGCGTGCTCCAGTGTACTTGCAGGAGATAACGAAACACGTATCCGAGGAATCAAAATTCAGCTCTTCGGACCTTGCGGAAGACGAAAAATACGATGAAGCGGTCGAACTGGTCACCAGGATCGGTCACGCCTCAATCTCCCTTATCCAGCGCCACATGAGAATAGGATACAATCGAGCCGCACGTATAATCGAAGTTATGGAGGCTGAGGGTGTTATCGGGCCTTCAGATGGGACGAGCCGCCCTCGAGAGGTACTGGCTGGTTCCCTAGGAACTGTTCCAGACGGCCAAAGGGGAGTCTTTGGATAGGATGAACTCTGTGGCTCCCCCATGATTATTATTTCACAGGAGTTTTTCGTTAATATCAATTTTGGATCGGTCTTCCAAGAGCCGGATCCAACCCTTTAAAAATTCCGTTTTGCGTACCTCCAAAACCCATTTCTCGAAAGCTTGGGCTTCCTTGGCGTACTGTTCGTCGCTAGCAACCTCCACCTTGGCAAGCCGCACGACGGCAACTCCCTCCGAAGTCGGTATAGGACGTGGAAATAGGGGAGATTCATTTGATACTGTTGTGAGCATTTCGTTGACTTCCGGAGAGCTTCCCAATTGAGATACGAACCCTGAGGTTCTGGATACTAGGTCAAGCTGCTCCCATGTCAATCCGAACTTCTCGACGACTGACTCGGGATCATCCGGGTGATTTTTGAGTTCCTGAATGACTTCTTCGGCTTTCTTCTCCGCATCGCTCATAACCTGTTCTTTTAGAAAGTCCTGCTCCACCTGATTTCGGACTTCGTCAAGAGTAGGTACACGTTCCTTGTTCTTATCCACGAGCACCATGACTACATAACTGTCTCCGCTCCTGATCATTTTTGAAATCTCACCAGTTTTCAGACGAAAGGCTTCCTCGATCACCTCGGAATCCTTTCCCAATGCCGCCAGGATACCCGCCTTTGAAACAAAATCTTGTTTACGCAACTCGAACCCAAATTTTTTAGCCTGTCCTTCCAAGTCCTCTGTCCTGTACACTTGTTCATAGAAATTTTCCGCATCGTCGCTCAATTGCTTCCGAGCTTTTCCTTCAAGCAGTTTTTGTGCAATTTGGTCTTTGACTGCATGAAACTCAAGAACAGTCTCGGGCTGCTTCTCGTCTACTCGAATCAAATGATAGCCCAGGTTGGTCCGAACGGGTTCAGATATTTCTCCTACTTGCAGCTTGAATGCGGCTTCTTCGAAATCTGGGGACATGGCGCCTCTGGCAGAGAAGCCCAGGTCTCCACCTTTTTCCGAGGAGGAGGCATCTTGCGACTCAATTTGGGCCACTTTCTCAAAATTTTCCTTACCTTTGAGGCGGGCGAGTACCTCGTGAGCTTTCTTGAGGACTTCTTCAACTTTTCCTATGTCAGAAGTCTCGGGAAGTGTGAATAGAATATGTCTTGCACTGATTTTTTCAGGAACGATAAATTCCTTAGGATGCATGTCAAAGTATGCACGAATTTCTTCTTCGGTAACTGAAAGTTTTTTTTGGATGTCCGGCCACGAGAACACCACGTATTGAAGATTTAGAGACTGAGGGATTTCATATTTGGCCTGGTTTTTCTTGAAGTAAGAATCCAAGCTTTTGGCATCTGGTGCTGCCTTATCTTTTTCCACTGGTTTAATTAAGAGCATAGATAGCAATAACTTATCATTTTGAAAGTGCCACCAGCTCTTTATCTCAGAAGGGTCCGTCTTAACCGCATCGGT
>CAIXMD010000471.1 GCA_903920415.1 uncultured Desulfomonile sp. | reverse complement strand
GGAGCACAAAAGGCTATTGGCAGTGGTGTGCTTGGGGGAGTGATAACTGCTACCTTTCTCGTAACCTTATTTGCACCCCTCTTTTATGTGCTTATCTATAAATTTTTCGGTAAAGAGAGGAAGCGAGATACGCCTAAGACTCAGGATATAAGTCCATCAGGGGATGGATGATATGAAAGGCGTGTCTTAGTTGCCGAGGCTTCGCTCTGTGACCCCAGTTCAACGTTTTACTGAGGCAGTCAAGATGCCGGGGGTTCTATCCCCCTCAACTCCACCACCCAAAATATAATATAAGAGATCAGGTAAAACCCAAGTTCATTGAGGAAATGAGAAAATGATTGACTGAGAAAACTGTGAAGAAGTAGGCTGAAAAGTTGAAATACCCTTTGAGAGGGGAAGATTGCCGGCACATCCGGTCCTTAGCGCAATCCGAGCCGAGTTGGTTGCCGTTTGAGCCCACACAGTCCACATCGAGGGCACACGGTCAATGCTTCCAGGATCCGAAGGATGTGATGGCCGCTGCATGATTCAGGTGAGCAAAGGAGGGAACATGAAAAACCTATTGGTGCTAATCTTTTCTCTAGCCATTTTGAGCCTGTCCTTGGCCCCCGCGCTCGCGGAGGCAAAAGAAGGCGTGGCCGTAGTCGTGGTGGATGTCCAAGGCGATTTCACCACTGCTCAGAAAGGTTCGCTGGCCGTGCCCAATACGGATCAGTCCTATCTGGAAAACGTCTCCAAAGCTACAGAGCAGTTGAAGAAGGCGGGGCTGCCGATTTACGCCGGCCAGGACTGGCATCCGGCCGATCACATATCCTTCGCCTCGAATCATAAAGATAAGAAGCCATTTGAGACCATCAAGCTGGACGACGGCCGCACCCAGGTCCTCTGGCCCGTTCATTGCGTGCAGGGCACCAATGCCGCCCAAATCTTGGTGAACCCGGCCCTCATCACCAAAGTGATCCAAAAAGGCATGGATTCAAAGTTTGATTCATACTCCGGGTTCATGGACGACGGCGGGGCCAAGACGGAATTGGATAAAGTGCTGAAGGCCGCAGACATCAAGACCCTGATCGTCTATGGCATTGCGACCGATTATTGCGTGAAGGCCACGGTGCTCGATGGACTGAAAGAAGGGTATAACGTATATGTTATCAATGACTTATGCCGAGGTGTAGCTGATGACACCTCAAAGGCGGCCTTGGAGGAAATGAAACAAAAAGGAGCCAAGATCTGGCCTTCCTTGGACCTGGACAATATCAAGAACCTTTAGTTTATTTAAGGCCGTTTCAAGTTCTGGTTCTCTGCGCATGCTATGGCTATAACCTTATGATCTCTCGGCGGGCAAGGACTGGATATTGAAAGCCCATGAAAAAACTGTGGCAGCAGGATATCGTTTCTACAGTTACGGCGATTCATGTCTTATTGTTTGGAATAATTGCACAAATGCTTGTTCCAAAAAGGCGGGACCCCCTTTGGGGCATCGGGTAGGACGCCTGGCGGGAGTCATGGGAGGTCTATATATGGTAGGACTGATGCAGGTGGTCACCTTCTAGTGGGATAGGGATTACTTGTCAAGTCTTATTATACAAAAAAGAGTTATCCACGCGGGACAACAGGACCATACGCCTACTATTATGAAACGCCACGTTATCTTATTGCTATATAATAATTTATCAATCCGATATCTAGGCGATCAACTCCAAATCAAATCGACCAATATTCAAGGCATTTCATTTCTCCCATCTCTGCCTTCTCCTCCATGCCTTGCTCAACAAGGCCCCGGTTGGACAATTGCGGACGCAGACCCCACATCCTAAGCACATTTTCTCATCTATTCGCGCTCGGGTTGTTGACTTTGCGTTCGTGCCCTGTATATGGTTCTCTCTCAAGATGATGCGCCATTGTGTCATATAAGATGCGAGGGGTTACTGTCCGCTCCGTGTATGACAAGACATTGCCGATTATAGACCTGGGTAACACGAGCGCCTAGTACTATAACGCTGAAGACAGAGGTTTGGTCCATCCATGATGCTTATGCCGGCCTGGCCGGATAGTTAAGACGTGCCTGTATTTCACAAACTGCTATTTTGAGCCATAAGGAGTTCACCATGTTACGTGCTATCGCTGTGGCTATTTCTACCTTTTTCCTCCTGGTCATGCCCGCTTACCCGACTGAAGGTGAAGCAGTATCGAAATCGCAGGAGGCGGCTTCGGCCTGGCTTGCCCTCACTGACACCGGGAAGTATGCACAGAGCTGGGACGCGGCCGCTCTGAGCTTCAAGACGGCTATTACGAAGTCTGATTGGGAGAAGGCCCTCGAATCGGTTCGATCCCCACTCGGAACTATGAAGTCCCGGAAATTGAAAACCGCAACTTTTACCCTCACACTTCCTGACGCCCCGGCCGGAGAGTATGTTGTCATTCAATACAGCACGGATTTCGAAAACAAGGCCTCGGCCATAGAAACCGTCACAACGACCCTCGATAAAGACGGCTTCTGGCGTGTTTCAGGTTACTTCATCAAATAGGAGCGCTTACCTTCTTTCGTTTCAGAGAGAATGCCGGGTTTTGGCCTTCAGGCCGTGGGGAGTTCTCTCCACAGTCCTAATCCATTACATTGCATTGGAACGACCATCTATTATGAAGGTTTCACGCTGCTGAATTGATTTGAAATTCAGCCTTGCTTCTTCTATGTTCAACTTTCATTGACTGGGAAACCAAGTTTATTAGAGTGAAGGATTATGGAACAGCTATTTAGGCAAGAGGTTCTGGATCGACTAGGCTCCCCTGAACGACTGGACGAATTGTTGCGGATCACTTCCAGACGCAGTTGGATTTGGCTGATATCCGTGTGTCTTGTCATTCTTACAGCGATGGCTTGGGGTTTTTTGGGGATCATCGCCACTAAAGTGGACGGGATGGGAATATTCATTGATCCCGGTGGAATTCGTCCTGTAGTGGCCGGTGGGTCAGGTAGACTTCTCACCATCAATGTCAGGGTTGGAGAACGCATATCTGCAGGTCAGCTCGTAGCGACCTTGATCAATCCTGATCTCGAGAAACAACTGGACACTGAGAAGGTGACCCTTTCGCTGCTGGAACAGGATTTCAATCAGCAGAAAGATCT
>CAIXMD010000470.1 GCA_903920415.1 uncultured Desulfomonile sp. | reverse complement strand
TTTTTTCTTCGTGCTTACGGCCGAAGAAATGGTGATCAAAGACACTATGAAAGCGGCGGGACTGTTTGCGAAATTTGACGTCCCCCTGAGCGGTTACATAATTAACAGAGTGTTGCCCGCGGACCTCAAGGACAAAAATATTCCGGAGTACCTGAAGAATCGTTTCCTCATGCAGGAGCATTATCTCCAGGTCATAGACAAGGATTTTGCGGGTCAGATTCTAGCCTCCGTTCCCGAGATGGAACGGGATGTCACCGGATTGCCCATGATCGAGAAAATGGCCAAGGCCATGTTCGGCGATTTTTGAGGCGGCAGGGGTATGCTATGAACAATATTACGATCAATATGAACAATTTTATGACGAATCATCCCCAACTGAAATATATCTTTTTCGGCGGTAAAGGGGGCGTAGGAAAGACCGTTATGGCTGGAGCTGCGGCCCTCTGGTCCGCCAAACAGGGTAGAAAAACTTTGCTGGCTTCCACAAATCCAGTCCACAGTCTTTCCAACCTTTTTGGGCAAAATGTTTTCGGTAAACCAGTGATGGTTTGCGATGAACAAAACTGTTATGCATTCGAAATCGATACTCGCGAAACAATCGAGCGTTCCAAGAAGGAAATTCGTGAGAAGATCAACTGGTTCTTAAAGTTCGCGGATATAACGACAAAAGCAGAGGATTTTATAGAATCGGCTACAATGAACCCGGCGTTCGAAGAGTCGGCGATGTTTGAAAACATGATAGATCTCATGTTCAAAGACGAATATGACTTCTACGTTTTCGATACTGCGCCTACTGCGAATGCAAGACGCCTTCTGGGCATGTCCAAGGTCTACTCCCTGTGGGTTGAGAAGATGCTTAAGAGCAAGGAAGAAGCCAAGTCTCTCCGAGAGTTGCTGTCCTTCTCCAAGAAGAAGGAAAAGGACCCTTTGCTTGACTATTTGTTGAACTTCAAGGACAGGATGGCTCACGCTAAGGATCTTTTGACCGATGATGCTCTTACCGCGTTTTTCTTTGTCACCCTACCGGAGAGCTTGCCTATAGCCGTCATCACGAGGTTCATCAATTGGTTCTACGAGTTCGGCATTCCGGTCGGCGGAGTGGTTGTGAATATGGTTATTCCGAAGGATCAGGTTCACAAGGATTCAGCAGAGTTTGTACGCAATCGTGTCTCGATGCAAAACGAGCACATGGAACAGATTTGGAAAATCTTCGGTGACAAAGTCAGGGCTGTTGTACCTTTATTCGAGACTGAGGTCAAAGGTGATGCCATGCTAAATCGGTTGGCCGACCAACTTGTCAGATCTTAGGCTCTCGGTTCTTGAAAGTTGAAATATATGGTCTTGTGGGAATTCTGATCATGGTATCCCCACAAGACTGGCATTGTTGAACCACTTGTTCTAATATCCCACCCTGTTTTGCACTTCCCTGTTTATTAGCCTCGATGCTTCCTGAATTTGCAGGTCAATAATCGATTCGAGTTTTTCTGAATCGTATCCATAACAGAGGTGTTTTCGGTCAACGATGAAAGCCGGCAATTGGGAGATACGATACCGTATTTGCTTCCAAAGGCCGAGTGGGGATTGAGCGTCTATCAATTTGAACCTTAACCTATGTTTGTAAAGGCTGGAGAGCCTTCGTACGGCATCTAAGATCGCGGCAGCCTCCTGTTTCCACTCTTCCGGATACTCTTCGCAGCAGTCACTGTAGTAATCCTTCTGTACATCAAGTTGATTAAAGAGGATGCCGCATCTGCTACAGCCGAACTCGAGCGTGGTGAGCATCGGCATAATAATTTCAATATTTATGGGGGTCATGATCGATATCTCACGTAAACATGCTTTTGTCCTCGAAGCCTTCCGCAATAATATAGTACGATACAGGCCTCTGATCAACAAGTTATCACTTAAATCCATCCATCAGGGCAAATAAATATCCGACCATCGGGCAATCTTGGCC
This sequence comes from uncultured Desulfomonile sp., assembly GCA_903920415.1. Classification (GTDB taxonomy): domain Bacteria; phylum Desulfobacterota; class Desulfomonilia; order Desulfomonilales; family Desulfomonilaceae; genus CAIXMD01. The sequence goes on along the minus strand of CAIXMD010000470.1, from coordinate 4,377 downwards.
CAGAAACCGTCCAGGGCTGATCCATTTTGGTTCTGGGCGATTTTTCGGATTGTTCTCCGCGTCGCACTAGACTGATACCAGCCAGGCACTAATCACTTGCACTCCTTGCAGTCCTTGACCACCTTTCCCCCTTCCTTTTCACATTCAGCTTTAATATGGAGCTTGTCGCATTTGCCTTTGTCATGACAGCAGTAGACTTTCGGTTCTTTGACCGGCTTCTGGTCCTGTGCAAGTATGGGAACTGCGACCAGAACACCCAGAATAGACAGTAACAATAAAACTTTTTTCATAAGTACCTCCACAAAAATGATGAAAGCATCCCAACTAAGAAAGTTGGCGACGGGGAACCGTTCTTGATCCCTTGACGGTCATGAATTCAATCCCACGGGGAATTCGTTCTGAGTGAACCGGCTCTCAATCAGAGCATAAAGTGCCGGGAGCACCATCAGTGTGAGAAGTGTGCTCGAGATAAGGCCGCCTATGACGACTGTGGCCAGTGGCTTTTGGACCTCTGCGCCTGTTCCGGTTGCAATTGCCATAGGTACAAAGCCAACCGAGGCAACAAGCGCCGTCATAAGTACAGGCCGAAGCCTCGTCAACGCACCCTGGATTATCGCCTCTTCCAAGGGTCTTCCTTCCTCTCGCAGTTTGTTGATGAACGTGATCATTACCAATCCGTTCAAAACAGCGACACCGGATAAGGCTATGAATCCGACAGCAGCAGAAATGGAAAGGGGAATATCCCTGAGCCACAATGCCGCGACTCCTCCGGTCAGAGCAAGCGGAACGCCGGTGAATACCAGCAAGGCGTACCTTATTGATCGAAATGCAGCGAAGAGAAGTGCCAATATGAGAAACAGGGCAAAGGGGACCACTATTTGAAGGCGTTTGGCAGCAGATATGAGCTGCTCGAATTCTCCACCCCAGGCGATCCAGTAACCGGGAGGAACACTTATTTTCTCACGAACCGCCTTCTGAGCTTCCTCTACAAACGAACCCAGGTCGCGATCTCTCACGTTGGTGGTAACCACCACACGTCGCTTACCATCCTCCCTGCTGATTTGATTGGGTCCCGGCGTGACCACGAGATCAGCCACCGAGCCCAACGTTACAAAGAAACGTTGCTTGCGATCTTCAGATATGGCAGCGGATGAAACAAAGGACCTGGAATTGTTTTCTTGACGAGGCAAGGGGATTGGAAGCCGTTTGAGAGCCTCAACATCAGTTCGCAACCTTTCCGGGAGACGAACGACTATGTCGAAGCGACGATCTCCCTCGAAAACCTGACCTGCATTCTTCCCTCCCACGGCTATTTCGACGACCTCCTGAACGTCAGATACATTGAGACCATATCGAGCCATATCTTCCCGTTTCATCCGTACGGTGAGTATCGGCAAACCTGTCACTTGCTCGACTTTTCCATGTGTGGCTCCTGGTATCTGCTTAACTACGTCGGCAATTTCCTCTGCCTTGTGAAGCATCACATCCATGTCGTCGCCGAAGACCTTTACGGCCACATCGCTGAGCACTCCTGCCAGCAGATGATTAAAGCGCATTCGAATAGGCTGGCTGAACTCAAAGCTACTGCCGGGTAGTTTGTTTACTTCTTCTTCCATTGCCTTGACAAGTTCAGCCTTGGGAAGGAGCGGGTCGGGCCACTGGCTGCGGGGTTTGAGAATGATTGTCTTGTCGCCTATGCTTGGAGGATGTGGCTCAGTAGCGATCTCAGATGTTCCTATACGGCCAAAAACGGTTTCAGCTTGGGGAAAACCTTCCAAAATAGTTTTTTCTACGAGTGACTGCAGATCAATAGATTGGGATAGACTTGTTTCCGGGACGCGAAGGGTATGGATTGCCACATCACCTTCATCAAGAGTCGGAATAAATTCTCGACCCATGCGAGTCGTAGCGAGTACGCTGGTAATAACCATGACTACAGCCGTCACGACCACGAGAGCACGATACTTGAGCGCAAAGGCAAGCACAGGAATGTACATCTTTTTCGCCCCACGTGTGAGGAGGTTTTCCGTATGAGACATCCTGCGCGAAAGGAATATGGTTACTGCAGCGGGTACAAAAGTGAAAGAGAGGATTAGGGCTCCTGTTAACGCTAAGAGAACCGTCAATGCCATGGGGGCGAACATTTTCCCTTCCACTCCGCTCAAAGAGAGGATTGGAAGGTAGACGATCATTATTATGAGTTCCCCAAAAAGCATCGGTTTCCTGACTTCTTCTGATGCCTCCGAGATAACCTCGATTTTTTCCTTGCCTGTGAGAAACCGACCGTGTACCTCGTGAGCCTCGGTGAGCTTCCTGGAACAGTTTTCGACAATGACGACAGCTCCATCGACAATGATTCCGAAATCGATGGCCCCAAGACTCATCAGATTTGCACTCAACTTGCCGGCAACCATTCCTGTGGCAGTGAATAACATCGACAAAGGGATGACCAGCGCTGTTATGAATGCTGCTCGAACATTTCCCAGAATAAGCAAGAGAATAACGATGACAAGGACCGCTCCTTCGGTAAGGCTTTTCCTGACAGTGTTGATAGTCTTGTCCACAAGGGTTGTGCGATTATAGACTGCATTCGCAATTACCCCTTTGGGGAGTGTTCCATTGATCTCTTGCAGCTTTTGAGCGGCCCTTTGGGCAACAACTCGGCTATTTTCGCCGATGAGCATGAATACTGTTCCCAGGACTGTTTCCTCACCATTTTTCGTTGCTGCGCCTGTTCTGAGTTCCTTCCCGAAGTGAACCTTTGCGATGTCCTTTATAAAGATCGGGATGCCGTGGACATTCTTCAACATGATATTTCCGATGTCCTGGAGGTCAGCCACTTGCCCGGGCGCTCTAACCAGGAATTGACCTCCGCTGCGTTCAATGTATCCAGCTCCCACATTCGCGTTATTGGAGTTGAGGGATGACATCACGTCCGCGAATGTCAGACCGTGGGAAATCAATTTGTATGGATCAGGGGTCACATGAAATTGCTTCTCGTAACCCCCTATTGTATTTATCTCGGTGACCCCGGGGGTATTCCTGAGCTGAGGGCGAATGATCCATTCCTGGATTGTTCGTAGATCCGTCAGGGTGTACGGAGTGCCGTCAGGCTTCTTGGCTTCGGGAAGGGCTTCCACCGTCCACATGAAAATTTCTCCAAGGCCCGTTGAAATTGGCCCCATGACAGGTTCTATCCCTGGTGGAAGAGTCCCTTTGATCTCCTGGATTCTCTCGCTCACCAAACGTCTGGCAAAGTAAATGTCGGTTCCTTCCTCGAAAATAACCGTCACAAGTGCAATCCCGTACTGCGATATCGACCGAGTCTTCATCAGCCCTGGAAGTCCTAACATGCCTGTTTCAATGGGGAAAGTCATTCTTTGCTCAATTTCCAGTGCTGACAATCCTCGCGCCTGGGCACTCACCTGGACCTGGACGTTGGTTATATCCGGAACTGCATCAATGTTGAGGCGAGCCAGATTATAGAATCCCAGTCCTGCCATGATCAGGGTGAGGATGATCATTATCCATCTATGCTGAATCGAAAACTTGAGAATGTGTCCTATCATGGCTGAGTTCCTAGTGTTGATGTGACATCCCGGCTTTGCCCAATTCGGATTTGATCACGAAACTGTTGCGTACAACGTAATTCTCATCAACGGAGAGCCCCTTGAGAACTTCTGTGAACTGTCCATCTGTTCGCCCCAGTTCCAATGGTCGAGCTTCGAATTGATCGTCATGCCGGACAAATACCACTGACCAATTCCTGTAACTTTGAATGGCATCGTTGCGAACCAGTAATGGAACCGATACTTCCTCGCGCACCAACTCGACCTTCACAAAGAGTCCGGGACGCCATTGTCCATCGGGATTCGGAATAACAACACGGGCTCTGGCAGTACGGCTTTCTTCCCCCACAAGGGGGCCGACATACGAAACTACCCCTTCGGCTTCAAGGCCCGAGGAGTCTGCCTTTACCGTGGCTTTTTGCCCGATGTGAACAGCGCTTAAGTATTTTGCGTACACGATAATTTCAACCCACACGGTGGACAGGTCTGCTATTACAAGGATCTCGGCATCCTCTTTTAACCACTCACCTGGAGACATGTGTTTCTTAACCACTACTCCATCGAAAGCGGCTCGGATGATGTAGTGAGTCAAATTATCGATAAACCCGTTTGCCAGGCTGCTTATATCTCTCTCAGTAAGCCCCATGGCCATGAGCTTGCGGGCAGTTGCCGTGAGTTCGATCTTTTCCTCCAGGAAAGTTTTTTGTGCGGTAAGGAATTCCTTCTCTGGGACGGTCTGCTTTTCCCAGAGCCGTTGGGATCGTTCAAAGTTGTAGCGTGCCAGTTTTTCACGCTCAACTGCCACCAA
>CAIXMD010000469.1 GCA_903920415.1 uncultured Desulfomonile sp. | reverse complement strand
CCGGGGTCGCCCTTGGTTAGTCCGCGTCGCAGAGCGTCGTCGAGATAGGTGTCTGCAGAATCGAGAAGTTCTTCTTCGGTCTCAAGGCTGCCCATTTCGCGTGCTGCCCACGAACCTTTCAAACTCATTATGGCGAGGTCTCTCGGGTTAAGACCTCTCGCGTCGAGGATCTCAATCAATGCCACCCACTTCCTGGCCGCGTATTCCTCCTCCGGATAAGACTTGAATAAATTGATATATTTTTCGGATCGAACCAAGTCTTTAACATTTCCCGGAACACGTATGTCGAAATCCTGAATGCGCGACGTGAAAAGACACTCGGGGCAGGTTGCGATGTCTGAAGATCGGTTGCAGTCCCTGGGTACGAGCCTGAAATCCAGTCCGTAGCCGAAAACCGACAAGTTCCGTGCCTCCGGGTTCCTCATCTGGGAGAAATGATTGGAACACAGGGGGCAAGCAAGAACCTTTCCTGGATTATTCACTCAATCCTCCTTCCCATATCATCACCTGAACTAAACCTCCCCCAAAAACCCGCGACACACACACCATATCATAAATAAGGGCATTTTTCCATGCTTTTCTTGAGATACGGCTTTTTCCACTTCACAAAAACGCTTTGCAATGTTTAACTAAAACTGAGGAGAAACGTGACATATCCCATGGCAGGCATTATCGACTACGCAGAAGACCTTAATCCTCAGCAACTGGAAGCAGTTTCCATTCCGGGCGGCCCCATCCTGGTCATAGCTGGTGCAGGTTCCGGCAAGACGAGGACCATAGTTTACCGAGTGGCCTGGCTTGTCGATCATGGAGTAGAGCCCTCTTCCATCCTTCTCTTAACCTTTACGAGAAAAGCGGCACAGGAGATGCTCTCTCGCGCCGCCGAACTTCTCGATAGCAGAATTACGAGCGTTTCCGGCGGAACATTCCATTCCACGGCCAACATCCTACTCAGAAAACATGCAGGTCTCTTAGGATTCGATTCATCATTTTCCATAATGGACCAGTCAGATACCCTCGAGGCCTTTGACCACATCAGGAAAGTAATGTTGCCTACGCCGACGGACCTGAAGGGTTTTCCCAAGAATCGGACAATAGCAGAAGTTTCAAGCAGGTCTACAGGCGGCGGCCTGACGATTGAGCAGGTGTTGGAACGGAGGTACCCACACCTAGTCGCCTTCGCTCCGGACATTGAAAGACTACGCAGCCTCTACGAGCATCACAAAAAAAGTAACAACCTGATGGATTACGATGACTTGCTGGTGAACATGATGCGGTTGCTCGATGAGAACGAACACGTAAAGAGAGAGGTTTCGAACAAATGGCAACACATTTTAGTGGATGAATACCAGGACACCAATCCTCTTCAAGCGAGAATTGTACGTTTGTCCGCATATACTCACGACAACGTGATGGTCGTGGGAGACGATTCCCAGAGCATTTATTCCTTCAGAGGGGCAGACTTCAGAAACATAATGGAATTCCCTGATCTTTTCCCAGGAACAAAGGTTATAACGCTGGAAGAAAACTACCGGAGCACGCGTCCTATCCTCGAAGTAACCAACCTCATTATCTCTCACGCAACATCAGGATATCCAAAAAAACTTTTCACCCGAAGGCATGAAGGGCTATTGCCTTTGGCGGCCCTTCCCTGGACGGAGAGGGCGCAAAGCCGCTTTGTGATCAAATGTGTCAAAGAACTCAGTGACCACGGTGTCCCCCTGGGAGAAACGGCCGTGCTCTTTAGGGCAGGATTCCACTCATTCGACCTGGAAGGCGAACTCAGTCGAAATGGTATACCTTTTGTAAAGTACGGTGGGTTTAAATTTCTGGAGAGCCTGCACATTAAAGATGTTCTCGCCCATCTCAAGGTAATCAACAATCACAAGGACCGACTTAGCTGGATGCGGATCTTCAAGCTGCTCCCCGGAATAGGGGCAAAAACTGCTTTCAAACTCGCCGGTCGAATCGCGGAGCAGGGAATTCCCAAGGACTTGTCTCAACTTGTTCCTCCAAATCGAAAATTCAGTAGTGCCTTTAACAGTCTGATAAGTCTCATCGAACGGCTGACAACCTCGTCCGGGCCTATTTCGGAAAAGGTCGAGGAGATAAATCGCTATTATTTTCCGTTCCTCAAGGAAAATTACGATAATTATCCCAAGAGGATGCGTGACCTGGATTACTTGGCTGATCTCACGGTAACATACAGGAGCCTCAACCGTTTTCTCAATGAGATGGCCCTGGAACCGCCTGAGGATGAGCAGAGCGAAACGGTTTCAAAAGAAGACAGACTTGTCCTCTCGACGATTCATTCATCAAAAGGGCTCGAATGGCATACGGTAATAATAATTTGGGCGGCGGAAGGGCGAATACCGTCTCCCCTGGCTTCTGATTCTCTTGAGGATATGGAAGAAGAAAGAAGACTTGTCTATGTGGCCACCACCCGCGCGCAACGCAACCTGGTAATTGTTGCACCCATGACTTTCCAGGACCGCCGCTTGGGGCAGGTCAACGTGCAACTTTCAAGATTCTTTGAAGAGATACCAGTCGAGTATTTCCGTTGGGCGCAGCTTGACTACGAATACGAAAAGCCTTGACATCGGCACTCCCACCCAATAAGCTAGATTAGTAGGTTTTTGCGGAGAGATGACCGAGAGGCCGAAGGTGCTCGCCTGCTAAGCGAGTGTAGGGTGTAGAGCCTTACCGAGGGTTCGAATCCCTCTCTCTCCGCCACCTATCAGATACGCTGCTGTGAAGTTTCCAAAAACGCCCTTGATCTGCATCAATCTTAAAAGTAACTTCGGTTCAACTCAAACTGCTTGGGAGGAGATATTCCCTTCATACATAATATTCCCCTGATGAAATAAGTTTCGAATTTTATCAATCAATAAGGCGACGTCATCGTTGGCTGCCGACTCCCAATTTTTTCAAGGACTCAGATTTTCGAAGCTCCAGCGCCGCGATCGCTTCTGCTCTTTCTATGCACAACTTGGCTTGCTTGTAAATCGGGGTGTCAACCATACGGTTATCGAGACTTACCGATGCCCTGCCGTTCCTGAGTCCTTCTTCAAAGGCAAAGATGACTCTACGGGCATGATCTATTTTGGCAGGTGAGGGCGAGAATACTCGGTTGAGAATGGGGACCTGGTCCGGATGAATGCAGTAACCTCCAGTGAAACCAAATGAACGACTGCGTTCCGAGGCTCGTTCAAAACCGGCCGGATCACGGAATCCCGCAACGCTCCCCTGGATCCCTATCGGGTTAATGCGAGCAGCTTTGCAAATATTAGCCATCATGGACATGGGGAAAAAAAGCTCCGTCCCGTCCTCAGAGGGTTCCACTCCCAACTCAAGACAGTAGTCATCCACCCCCAGGCTCATTGATTCGATACGAGTACCAACTGCAGCTATTTCGCGGATATTGAGGAGCCCCCGAGGACTCTCAATATGCACAGACAGCTTTATCCTCCCAAGATCTATTCCGCGTTTATTTTCCAATCGGGCTATGAGGTTCTCAATACTGGTCACATCTGTAGGCGATTCTACCTTCGGGACAAAAATCCCGTGCAACCCCTTATGTACCGCTGCATCCAGATCAGCCTCAATAAATTGGGGTTCATTGTTCACCCTCACCAGGACGTCCGCTCCACCGAGCCCGGACAGTTCAACAGCATGTTTTACCAGTTTACGGGCATCTTCTTTCTCCGAATGCGGGACCGCATCTTCCAAATCCAAAACGATGGCATCCGCGCCTCGGAGGTGTGCCTTTTGTACAAATCGGGGCACATTCACCGGTAAAATCAACATAGATCTTTGAATTCGATGTTTCATTGCTATAGCCTCTTTCGGAGACAGATCAAATTTGAACGGCCGGGTCTCTTAGGGACCTTCAACTGTTTCCAATGCAAATCAAACGCCCAGGGGAACGTTGCCGACTCAGGCGCTTACTGTTATTCTCACGACGTTTCGGCATACGTAAATGTGAAAATGTATTATCCAAACTTTACACGGCAAATCTCACAATCTCAAGTTCTACAGCAGCCAATGATCGATGATTGTCAATTTCGTCGGAAATATATATGGTAACGATAGAGGAGAGATCGATCATGGCAGCCCCTATAAACCTCACACCAGTGCTAAAAGGAAAAGAGGCCGCAAATTTTCTCAGGATGCTTCTTGAAGATCAGGCAGTTAAAATTCCATTAAAAAGTTACCAAACATGAAAAGGTTCGAAAACAAATTCGTGAAGACGCTATAAAGAATGAGAAATAGCATATCTTACGAAGGCTTTGTTCTCGAACCAATCACGGAAGACATGTATCCTCTGAGTTTTGATCGCGACGACCGAGGATGATAAAGTATCGGATGGAGAGCGATGACGATCAGAAAACGCGACTTGGTGAAAATGGAACCTGTGCCGCCCGTGGCATTGCCTCCGCTTCTGGAAGACCTCCGCCGTATGATCGAGGAGACCCGGCAAGGTGTTGCTGTTACGGTCAACGCCGCCCTGACCATGCTTTACTGGCGCATCGGCAAGCGGATCAACGAGGAAATTCTCAAAGGCGGGCGGGCAGATTACGGCAAAGAGATTGTCGTATCGCTGGCGCGACAATTGGAGGCGGATTATGGGAGAGGATTCTCCGAAAAAAGCCTGCGGCACATGCTTCGTTTTGCCGAGGCCTTTCCCGATGACCGGATTGTCTCAGCACTGATGAGACAATTGAGCTGGACCCATTTCCTCTCCATCATCTACCTTCAGGATTCCCTTCAGCGGGACTTTTACGCTGAGATGTGCCGGATTGAACGCTGGAGCACCCGAACCCTTCAGAAAAGAATCGGCTCCATGCTCTACGAGCGCACCGCCCTGTCGAAAAAACCCGAAGACCTGGGTCGTATCGAACTTGACGCCCTGCGCGAAGAGGACAAACTCACCCCGGACCTGGTCTTTCGCGATCCATATTTTCTCGATTTCCTGGGCCTGAAAGGCGCCTTTCAGGAAAAAGACCTGGAGGCCGCGATTGTGCGGGAGATGGAGACGTTCATCCTGGAACTGGGTGTCGGGTTCACCTTTGTCGCCCGCCAGAAGCGGATTACCGTCGATGAGGATGACTTTTACCTGGACCTTCTCTTTTACCACCGGGATCTGCGCCGCCTGGTCGCCATTGAACTCAAGCTGGACAAGTTCCGCCCCGAGCACAAGGGACAAATGGAGCTGTATCTGCGCTGGCTGGACAAATACGAACGTAAGCAGGGCGAGGAGTCGCCCCTGGGCATGATCCTCTGCGCCGGCAAAAAACAGGAGCAGATCGAATTGCTCGAACTGGGCGGCGCTGGAATCCATGTCGCCGAATACCTGGTTGAGCTGCCGCCCCGCAAGTTGCTCGCGGAAAAACTGCACCGGGCGGTTGAACTTTCACGTGTGCGATTCAGCGGCGAGATGGAGGAGGGGGACTGACCGACTGCCAAAACGGAACTGTAGATGTCTCAGCTTGTAAATATTTGCATGAGGAAGCATATGCGAAATATCGAAAGCACGAAATTACAGAGGGTGACCTTATCGTTGGGGTGCAGCTATTTTGTGTCAGAGATCAGGCAATCACCGCGGGCCGTTTCTTGGTTCCTCACCGCTGACGGGTATCGCAGATGCTGACCAAAGGCAGGATTGACAAAACGAGCAGGCTGCGAAAGGTAAGAGAAAGTTGGGAATTGTTGGTGGATGCGGGTGCAGAAACAATCTATCCTGCGCATGGGAAGCCATTTTCGGTTGACCTCATTCGAAGGGCTCTGTCGGGCGGCTGCAATCTTGACGGCGTGTCATAATAACCCTGGAGAATGAATCATGATCAGTACGGAGACACTATTGCTTTTTTGCGTCACGGCCTTGGCCCTTATCATCATGCCAGGGCCAAACCAGATTTACATCATTGCAAGAAGCACAAGCCAGGGAAGAAAAGCGGGGTTCATATCAGTGTTGGGTGTGGATAGCGGCACACTTGTCCATGTTGTCGCAGCATCGCTTGGTGTTGGCGCTGCGCTGGCAGGCTCTGATAGAAAGTGAAACAAGAACATCTCGCCGGTCAACTCTGCGTGCAGCCGATTTTCTCCGCCGGCGCTCCGCGAACGGCTGATCGCGACCGTTAGGCAGACAAAGTTCACACCACTTTGAAGACCAAAAGCTGTCTCCAGGAACACAGTGGTTGTGCAATACGAATAGGAGATAAAGCGATGACAGAGCAAGAACTACTCGAACGCATTGTGCTGAATCCCAAAGTGATGGTGGGAAAGCCAGTGATCAAGGGAACGCGTCTGACAGTAGAGTATATCCTGAATCTGCTGGCACACGGTGCAACGGTTACAGAGATTCTGGAAGAATACAAAGGACTCGTTCAGGAAGATATTCAGGCATGTCTTCTGTTTGCCACCAACTCGCTGGCGAGCACGTCTTTCATGCCGTTGGTAGCGGAGCCGGCATAAATGCGTTTCCTTGTGGACGAATGCACAGGACCGGCGGTGGCGCAGTGGTTGCGTGAGCAAAAGCACCAAGTTTGGTCGGTTTATGAGGAAGGACGCGGCATGGATGACGACGACATCGTTCAGAAAGCATTTGTGGAGAATTGGATTTTGATTACGAATGACAAGGACTTTGGCGAGAAAATCTACCGAGAGCGACGCCCGCACAAAGGCGTTGTGTTTCTTCGCCTTAGAAATGAACGGGCGGCGAATAAGATTGCCTCTCTCCGACGGCTGTTAAAAGGCTATGCGAATCAGTTAGCAAATGGTTTTGTGGTTGTTACAGAAAGCCAAGTTCGTATAGCCCGCTCATGAGGCCAAGAGTTTGCCTATCAAGCAGTTGCAGTTGACGAGGCTACGCAAGCGAAAATTCATGAGGGGGCATCAACAAAACCTTCAAACCAAAGTCGATTGCTTTGTCTATGGGGGCATCGTTCGGGTCTGGGCCAAGGAGTCTCCCTGTAAAATGTTTCATCGTAGAACTCAAAATAGCAATTGCGATCAGACTGTCGACCCTACTTATCCAAAAGATCCAGGGCGTAACAAGCAGCCCCAAGCAAAGCCGCGTTTTCGTTAAGAATAACTTGAACAGGAATTCCGGAAAGGAATTCCTCGAACCGTCCCTTGGCTGTGAATGCTTTCATGAACCCTGTATCTTTCAGTTTCGGCAGGATCTTAGGGCATATCCCACCACCCAGATAGATGCCGCCGGTAGTCATGCCCGTCAGCGCCAGATTGCCTGCAGTAGCCCCCAGTAGGGAGACGAACATATCGAGAGTCTCAACACAGAGAGGCTCCTTCTCTACTAAGGCAGCTTCCGAGACAACTTGCGAAGCATCACCAAGCCTGAAGCGTTCCTGCAGCCAGCTTGGCTCACTATGACTGCGGTACCCTTTGAGCCACGAATAGAGTGTGAAAATGCCCGGACCAGACACCAAACGTTCCACACTGAGATGAGAAGCGAAGAGGTCTTGTAACAAGGCAATTTCAATTGTGTTTCTCGGGGAAAAATCCACGTGACCGCCTTCGGATTGAATCGGATAACCTTTTCCCTCAAGAAATACCAGCAGCGCCATGCCCAATCCAGTCCCCGGAGCTACGATCCCGACAGTCCCTCCAGGATCGATGTTGCCTCGATTAAGTTCCAATAGTTCGGACTCTTGGAGAACCGCGAGAGAAGCTGTGGTAGCCGCCAAGTCATTAAGAATCCGCACACGTTCCCATTTGAAGCGTTGTCTTAATGTGCTTTCCGAAACGATCCACGGAAGATTCGTTGTTTTCACTGAACCTTTCGTGACAGGGCCGGGAATGCCGAAGCAGGCACAAAGAACTGTCCCGTTATGGCGTGTGAGGAAAACCTTAATGAGTTCTTCCAGAGACGAAGCATCTCTACTGGAATAGGTCTCCATGATAATCGGAGTAGGCCTTTTTTTATCAGGGCTGAAAAGCGCGAGGATAGTCTTGGTTCCTCCAATATCCCCAGCAAGCACGAACTCCGTGTGATCGATTGGATTCATTTCGCTTCCATACTTTCAGTCGATGGGGCTTTCACCGTTTAAATGTGGACAAGTCGTGGCTGAAACTCTCGAGTCATGGGAAAAATTACCCACAGAAAAACTTGAAGAACTGATTGAAAAAGGCCAGTTTTGAGGTTCTTCTACCGGGAATTAGGAAACTTACCGAGTCTTGGGAAGTCCACAGCATCGAAAAACAGCGTTCTTCATGAAAAAAATGTCACTTTTGGGCAGCTATCTCCTTGTCAATCAGTTTTCTGATCAGTTTCCTGACAGCAGGGAAGGTAAGGATCATGGACTGCATGAAGACGAGGTCCCCGAATATACCCATCATGATAGCCGATGATATTAAAATACCGAAATAGACTGCAGCCTGGAAGGGTGTTACCAAAAGGGCCAGAAAACCCAACAAGGTGACGAGGGACCAGGATGCCATGGGCTTTGCAGCGAGACTGTAAGCTCGGAACATACACTTCTCGACGCCCAAACCGGGGTTAAGTTTTATCTCTCTCTTTAACTGTGCTACGAAATGAATCGTGTTGTCTACCGCCAGTCCAATGGCAACAGTGGCTGCAAAAACGGTCACACCGTCCAGGGGAATTTTCAACCAACCCATAATTCCAAACACAGTCGCCAGGGGTGGGATATTGGGAATCAGGCTGATCAGCCCAAATAGAGGAGTACCCATCTGAATCATCATCAAAATGGTGATAATTGCAATCGCGATGAACATTGAATAAATTTCTGATTTTACGAGTTCTTCCCCCTGAGCTGCAACGACTACTGGTTCTCCTGTAACAGTGGTTCGTGCAAGACCCTTCATAACGCCATCGGCCTTGGAACGAACTTCCTCAATAGTATCCAAGATTGACGTTGATGGAGAATTCTTTATGCGGACTGAGATGCGGAGCGTTCCAAAAGCGTCATCAAGCCGCCCCCTGATCAAACGTTTTCCTTCAGGATTGAGAGCTGTAACAACGAGTAGCTGAGGAATAACCCCGGGAGTCGTCAACAAATCGACTTTTTGGGAGGAGCGACTTTCAAAAAGGCTATGCATATATTCCAGGAAGGGCAGGAGAGAATCCGTGGTCACCACCTCAGGTATCTCAGCCAGGCTCTTTTCCAGATCTTTCACCTTCTTCCAGACCTCAGGCTTTTTGAAAGCATTATCTTCCGATTCCAACATCAACTGCAGGGAATGAACACTTGTCAGATTTGATTCGACAAATCCTATATCTTTGACCTCCGGGCTTGATGGGCCCAACTGACGCAAGATCTGGGGATCAGTGCGAATAAAAGGTGCACCGGCAAACATGATAGCGGCGATAGTAAATCCTATGACGGTAAATAAACGATAATGATTAGATATCGCTATTCTAACTTTTTCAAGAATTCGCGACAGCACATCCTCCGATGAGCCTTCTTGCACAGGAACATCTAGTGATTTCATGGTGATAAGAACAGTTGGAGTCAGAATCATGGCCAGGCAAAAGGAAATGGTTATTCCCAGCGACATGATGAGGCCTAACTGAAATACCATTGGAATTGAAGTCACCATGCACGACCCGAAGCCGACCGCGGTGGTAGCTGAAGAAATCAGGCAGGGCCGAGCCAAGTAGCGCACGGTTTGTCTTACAGCTTCGATTCTGTCTTTCTCGATTAAATGGAACTGGTTAAACCGAGCCACCATGTGAATGACGATCTCCAAGCTTGTAATCAGGATCAGGCCGAACGACAGACCCGTGGCAGCATTCAACGGGATTCTCATCAGGGCCATAATGCCAAGAACCCATAACACGCACAGACCAAGAATCAACATGGTTACAACCGTAACCTTGATGCTTTTGAAAATATATACTGTCACAACGCTGCAAATGATGGTACACAGGATTCCGAAAATAATGGCTGTGCGGATGCTGTAATTCAGGATGGCTTGCCGAAGCACGGCATTTCCGATGATTCTGCTCTCCGAACCACTGAGCATATTGCTCTTGACAACAGCTTCCACGGCGGCAACAAGCTGTTCGATAGCCTCAGCATCATACTTCCATCGCTCATGAATTCGAATCAAAACCCCGACCGTTTTCAGGTCTGGAGAAACAAGGAGATCCATTTCTGGTAAGGCTTTACGCATCTTTTCCAGGTCCGGCGTGTCAGGAAGCTGCAAAACTCCATTGTCAGACCTGACGGCGGGATAGTTCCCGAACTGGTCTCCTTTCTTTTGAAAGATCTTTAAATTGGTGAGACTTATTACTTCT
>CAIXMD010000468.1 GCA_903920415.1 uncultured Desulfomonile sp. | reverse complement strand
TCATCAAGCTCCTGGCCTCGAATCGTTTCGAATTCGGCTTTTTGTTCCTGGAATATGTCCCATCTACCATCGGATGGCTCGCCTCGATCCTGCATCCTTTTTTCGAGTCTCTGATGGATTACGTAATCTGGGGCCTTGCATTCAATGATCCTGAACCGTGCTTTTTCTATACGTGCAGTTTCTCTAGCATGCATCCGGTGACGGAATCGCATGAAAGATGCGTCTATGATTACGGATTCACCATCCTCAAGCGCCTGGCGGGCCTTTTCAAGGAGAGCCGTATAGGTAAGTTCCGTCGAGGTAGGTGTATAAATTCCCGCCCCGTAGTTGTCAAGTTGATGTTTGAGCGGGTGCATCCCCTGGATCTGTTTCCTGACCATATCGGATCGCAGGGGCTCCACACCGAGCCTCTTGCCTAGCCTAGCTGCCAGATAACTCTTGCCCGTCCCCATCATCCCCGAAGTAATCACTAACACAGGCGGGGGGGAGGGTAAGAGACATGCCAGAGATAAATCAAAATAGTTTCGAGCCGCCTCTACGGACAATGCTTTTTCAACTGGATCAATCTCAGGTTCGTCAAGAGTAAAGCTCATAACTTTCCCTCTTACGAAGGCCCGATATGCTTTATAAAACCCAAGGAGCTTCAGGATTTGCCAATCCGTGGAAGATTCCGCATACCTTTGTGCTATTCGTTTCGCAAATGCAGGATATCCCCTGAAATCGAGATCCATAAGAAGAAATCCCAAATCTGCCGCCGTGTCCCCGTAACGGAAACGATCATTAAATTCGATACAGTCGTAAAGCATGATTCCGTTAAGTATTACCACATGATCGAGGTGAAGATCGCCGTGACAGTCGCGGACAAAGCCTTGTGTCATTCTATGGTTGATTAAACTCTCATGAGTTCTGAGAAAATCGTAGGCAAGCGTGGCGATTGCTTTGTGAGGCGTCTGATCGATGGTGCGATTCAAATAGGGGAGAGTTTGTTCAAAATTTTCCTTGAGGTTTTGATAGATTACTTCTGTAGAACCGAAGCTTGTAATCTCCGGGCCCGTGTCTGCTTTAGAGTGAAAATAGGCAAGACGGTCTGCAAGCTTGTCAAGGATCTCCGGGGTGACTTGATCCTTTTCCAGTAGGCTGATCATAATTCTATCTTCTGGGATTCGCCGCATCTCTACAGCCGCATCAATTTCCACGCCACGCCCCTGCAGATTTACCCCGGAATCGTCCTCACAAATAGATACTACCCTGAGATAAATGTTTTCTGAGAAACGCGAATTGAGTTTTACCTCCTGATTGCAAAAATGACGACGCTTTTCAAGTGTGGTGAAGTCAAGGAACCCTAAGTTTAGGGGCTTTTTGACCTTATAAACCATTTCTCCGGCAATAAAGATGACAGATATGTGCGTCTGAATAACGTGGACCGACTCCGGACAGTGGGGGTAAACTACCGGATCGGAGAGTGCCTGAATCAGATCATCGAGATGTCGCGTCAAGAGGGACTCCCGGCTCCACCGGCCAGTTGGCCGCAGGCGGCCGTAATGTCTCGGCCTCTTGATCTCCTTACTATTGCGACAAGTGAATTGGCCATAAGAATCTCCTGAAAACGCAGCACTCGTTCCGGCTTGGGAGTTCTGAAATTTTCATCGAGTTCGTCATTGAACGGAATCAAGTTTACCTTGGCGCGAATAGGATTCAGAAGTCGGACGAGTTGCCGCGCATCAGCATCAGAATCGTTGAATCCGTCGATGAGGACGTATTGTATTGTGATCCTGTCCCGCCTAGCCAGTGGATATTCCTTAAGGGCTCCAAGCAGTTCCGAAAGCGGATAGATCCGGTTTACCGGCATGATCGCGGTTCTCTGCTCGTCGGTAACGGCGTTCAAGCTCACTGCCAGTTTCGCCCTGATAACTCTTCCCAGTTGGAGTATACCGTTGGGCAGCCCCACGGTAGAGACGGTCAAACGCCTCCATGATATCTGGGGGCCGTTTGGGTGACTCATGATCCTGAGTGCCTTTACCGTCTGATCAAAATTGGCTAAGGGCTCGCCCATTCCCATCAAGACCACATTGGTTATCCGGCTGAGGGGCTCTCGTCTCCTGACCTCAAGAATCTGCCCTACAATTTCTCCAGCGGAAAGGTTACGAATCAGGCCAATTCTCGCTGTCCTGCAGATGCGGCACCCCATCTGGCACCCCACTTGGGTTGACAAACAAAGCGTATCGTGATCCTCACCAGGGATCAGAACGGTTTCTACACGGCATTCGTCTTCTAACCCCATAAGGAACTTTTTGGTACCATCATCGGAGCAACTCACATCCAAGACCTTCGGTCTCAGAATACTCGCCGTTAGACTCAGCTCATTGCGTAACGATTTAGAAAAGTTGGACATTACGTCAAACGAATCGGCAAGGCCCCGGTGTATCCATTTCATTACCTGCGCTGCCCGGTACGATTCCTTACCCAAATCTCCGAAAAAAATTTCTAGCTCAGGCTGCGTCATACCCACAAGGTCCGGCTTCAACTTGTCACTACGATACTCATGCAGCATGTCTGTCAATACATCTCAATCCCGCTAAAGAAATAAGCGATCTCGAATTCGGCATTTTTCACCGAATCTGAGCCGTGAACGATATTGTTCTGCTTGCTGTCCGCCCATCTGGCCCTGATAGTCCCTTGAGCGGCCTCGGCAGGATCCGTAGCCCCCATGATTTCACGGTTACCCAGAACGACATCATTCCCTTCCAGGACCATTATTACTACCGGACCGGAAATCATGAACTCCACAAGTTCTCCAAAAAATGGCCTCTCTTTGTGGACATAATAGAAACCCTCGGCCTCGGCCCGGCTGAGTTGCTTCATCTTCATTGCCACTATTCGAAAACCAGCAGTTTCAAATATCTTTATTACCTCTCCAATGAGTTTCTTTGATACACCATCAGGCTTTATTATAGACAATGTTCTTTGCATTTCTTCCTCCCGGATTGTTAGATGGCCTTCCTATGCAACCACGACATGCACATTCGATTGGATGCCCTGTCAGATCCTGATTCCATTAATGAATACTCTCTAGATGACCAAAAGGTTACATTTTTCTCGACCTTCGTCAACTCTGAAGGATTCGACAATCATCAGTTTGCCACAGCACAGAAGAAGCCATCTACTACGGCAACTCTTGCCGGGTTGAATTCCTGGTTCGAATGAGCTATGTCTCACACATTCTGCCAATCTGAGGAGGCCCCTATGAGCACTACATGTCGCTATGTAATTCTATTGTGTGGACTGGCAGTGGCATTGAGCCCATTTCCGGCCGTTTCAGCAGAGACCGATATTAAACTGCCAAAGCCCTCTATTGTAGGGAAAATTTCATTAGAGGCTGCCGTTCTGGCTAAGAAATCGGTGAGAAACTTCACAGGAGAACCGCTGACTACGGCTCAGGTCTCTCAGATTCTGTGGGCGGCCAACGGCAATCTCCCTGCAGATGCGGTAACTGGGGCTACATACAAAGTTCTGCCGTCCGCTGGAGGACTATACCCTCTCGAGGTGTTTTTGGTCTCCGGAAAGAATACCATTGAAGGCATTCCAGAAGGTGTTTACAGTTACGATCCTCAAAATAGTCTGCTTCGGCTCATTGCCGGGGGTGACAATAGGTCCCTTTTGGCACATGCTGCATTATCCCAGATGTGGCTGGCACGCGCCCCTGCCCTTATCATAATTGGCGGTGTATTCGGGCGGACCACGTCCAAGTATGGAGATAGGGGCATACAATATGTGTACATGGAGGCTGGTAGCTCTAACCAGAACATTTACTTGCAGGCTGAAGCTCTGGGCCTTCATGTCGGAACGGTAGGGGCTTTCAACGATGCCCAAGTTTCAGCCGTGCTGAAGCTTCCAGCAGCGGTGATGCCGCTACTTATCGTAGCTGTCGGAAAGTGACATGAGCAAAGCCATAGTCGTGCGAGGGGGATCACCTCAAAACATGGGGGACGACAGAAAGAGTGTTTGAAGTTTTCGGATAATCCCTCCTACGCGGACATAGTTGTAATTTTATCATCTTGGCCTTGCGCGCACCACCGGCTGAACAAGGAACGTCCCAAAGAGGTCACGAGCCTCTCGGGCACGACGTTGGAACCATACAGGACCTGCATTGGCGAGCATGATAGGGAAAGAATCGGTATAGGGGAAAACGAACACTCTGAATGTCCATGAATCATTGGCTCATAACCGTTTTTGTCTGACGATGGCACTTTACTCATCGAGTAATTGAACAATTCGAAGAGTCCACAAAGTTAAGGTTGAAAATTCCGCCTTGTGTATTTGCATCTCGTCTTTGTCCTTGACATAACCGGTAAATGTACATAGTCTGGATGGAACAATCACGTTTTTCCATTCCCATAATGTTGCCATTTTTTTTTAAGGAGGTAGGTAGATGGACTGGGTTATTATCTTGGCCCTCATCTGTGGGGCCCTAGGTGTGGCCTATAGCCTGATGACCGCAGGCTGGGTCTTCAAGCAGGATGCAGGAAACCAGCGTATGCAGGAAATTTCCGGCTACGTGGCCGAGGGCGCCATGGCGTACCTCACCCGCCAGTACAAAGTGGTGGCTATCATCGCTATTATCATGTTTATAATTCTAATCTTCACGCTTGGGGCGGTGCCCGCAATAGGCTTCATCATCGGCTTGGTAGGTTCGGGCCTTGCCGGCTTCCTTGGGATGAAGGTCTCAGTGAATGCGAATGTTCGGGTGGCAGCCGCTGCGGGGAAGAGCCTGCCGGACGCCATGAATGTGGCATTCAAGGGTGGTTCCGTTACTGGGATAGTAGTTACCGGCTTGGCCCTGCTCGGAGTAGCTGGATTCTTCCTTATCGCTAGAGCAGCTAGTCCGGATCCTCATAAGATCTTCAGCGCACTTGTAGCCCTTGGCTTCGGTAGCTCTCTGATGAGCGTCTTCGCTCGTGTGGGCGGTGGTATTTACACCAAAGCCGCAGACGTGGGCGCAGACTTAGTCGGTAAACTTGAAGCCGACCTACCTGAAGACGATCCCCGTAACGCTGCTGTCATCGCGGACAACGTGGGGGATAACGTGGGCGACTGCGCAGGTATGGCTGCAGACCTTTACGAAACCTACACGGTTACTATTGTGGCCGCCATGCTATTGGGCAGCACCATTTACGGCATGAACACTCCTGCCTTCTTTATGCCGCTATTCATCGGCGGCGTGGCCATAATCGCTTCTATCATAGGAACCTTCTTTGTCACGCTGAGTCGTACCAAGCCTGAGAAGGACCTGTACATTATGGGTGCGCTATATCGCGGTATGGCCGTTTCCGGTATTCTGGCCGCCATTGCCTTCTATTTTGTGGCAACATTATTGCCTCTCGGAGCGCCGGCAAAGGGTATGGCCTATGTTATTTCACCCACGAACATCTTCTGGATGGCGGTCCTGGGTCTTGTTTTGACAGGTTTGATAGTGGTCATAACAGAATACTTCACCGGTTTTTTTGGGCCTGTCAAATACGTGGCTAAGGCCAGCACCACTGGGCACGGTACCAACATAATTGCAGGCTTGGCCATAAGCATGATATCAACAGTGCCACCAGTGCTTATTCTCGCAGTATCCATCATGATCGGTTACGGTCTTGGCGGCGGTTTCTCCGGCAGCCCAGGCACAGGCCTTTACGGTATTGCTGTGACAGTCGTTTCGATGCTGTCCATGACCGGAATCGTAGTAGCCATTGACTCTTACGGCCCCATCACCGACAACGCCGGTGGTATCGCAGAAATGGCCGATCTTCCCGAAGAAGTCCGCAACAGGACTGATCCCCTGGATGCTGTTGGCAATACGACAAAGGCAGTGACAAAGGGTTATGCGATTGGTTCTGCTTCCCTGGCGGCCCTGGTTCTCTTTGCCGAATACACCCGCGCCATAGAGGAACTGTCAGGAAAAGCCATGTCATTTGACTTGTCCAATCCCAAGATCCTGATCGGGTTGCTCATCGGTGGAATCATACCCTATTTCTTTGCCGCCCTCTGTATGCTTGCCGTGGGTAAGGCCGCAGGAGCCATCGTTGACGAGGTTCGTCGTCAGTTCCGTGAAATTAAGGGCCTGAGAGAAGGCTTGCCGGGCGTTAAGGCAGAATACGGAAAATGCGTAGACTTGGTGACCGCTGCAGCCCAAAAAGAAATGGTTCTTCCGTCGCTTCTGCCTGTAGTGATTCCTCTGGTGGTAGCGTTTCTCCCTGGATTGGGCAAGGAAGCCCTCGGTGGAATGCTCATTGGAAGCATCGTGGTCGGCCTGTTCCTGGCAATAGCTATGACAACAGGGGGTGCCACCTGGGATAATGCAAAGAAATATATTGAGGACGGTAATTATGGCGGTAAAGGGAGTGACGCACATAAAGCCGCAGTGACAGGCGATACCGTCGGAGACCCCTACAAGGACACCGCCGGACCGGCGCTGAACCCGGTAATCAAGGTCGTCAACATGGTCGCACTTCTTATAGTGCCCTATATCCTGTAATTGTTTTACGTGTCGGGCCGCTGGCCCTTACACGAAACACCCCCGTGCTTAAACACCGGGGTGTTTTTTTTTGCATTGGACTTAAAATTGATGCTGCAGGAAAGCGCGTGGGAGAAACCTTGATGTGTGCGTGGACCATCTTTCTCGATAAGAGATGCCTTGGTCTCGGTGCGGACGATGCCGCCAAACTTTCTAGACAGTCCTACCTAAGTGTTGGGCAGCATCGTGTTACCTATTAAAGTCTTGCTAAACCTCCACTAACTCGACAGCTCCATGGGCAAAATGGTTGAAACGTCCGGCCCTTACGTAAGTTATAACGTCAATACCTGCCTGCTTTGCCATTGAGACAGCCATCGCGCTTGCGCTGGAGCGCGAAATAACCAGGGGAAAACCTCCTCTGGCGGCTTTGGTAAGAACTTCCGATGTTATTCTTCCGGTGGTAAGAAGTAGTTTATCGCGAGTTTCCACACCGTTCAGAAAACAGTGTCCGACAATCTTATCCACTGCGTTGTGACGGCCCAGGTCTTCCAAAATAACCAGCGTATTGGATGTATCGGCTAAAGACGCAGCATGGACTCCACGAGTACGGCTGTAAACTCCAAGGAACGTATCCAACTCATTCATTCTTGCGAGAATCGAGGCGCATTGAACTTTTAGCGACTTTTCTCTTTTCTCTCTGATATGAGTTGAGGTCTCAACTGAAAAAACCATTCCCCCTGCGCAGCCCGATGTGAGCATTCCCTTGCCTTCCAGTTTATCGATTCGCTCACCGGGCACAGTCAATTCCACCCTCACCAGTCTATTCCCATGATCAACGATGCAGTCTAGGATTTCGTTTCTGGACGTGAGAACCCCTTCGGAAACCAGGAAACCTATAAACAACTCTCTAAGGCTTGTTGGAAGGGTGGAAATAGAAAGAATCTCTCTATCGTTTACAAAAAGTGTATAAGGAACCTCTCTGGCAAGGGAGATAACCCTGCTTTCCAAAGCTCCATTGCTGTACCGCATGGCGGAAACTTCAACAGTCAGGTCCTCGGCAGGGAAGGTGCTGCTTCTATCTGTGAAGTTATCTTTTTTGTACCTCATTTCAGGTTCCTATGAGTAAAATGATAATTTTCTAATACTTGGGGAGCATCACTCAGGTGAGGTTTCCGTTTATGGGCGGATTGTCATTCATCATCCTTTAAAGTGTAATTCTTGGGTCGGCCAGCATTGTCAAACAGTTCGCTGAAATGTAGATCGGCATAGTGCCCGCAACGGTTTTTTAATTGTGTGTAGGCCCACAAGAGATCCAGCCCATCAGGGGTAAGTTTTGAACCTTCACTAGTAGTTTCAACGAGTTTCAAACCACAGC
>CAIXMD010000467.1 GCA_903920415.1 uncultured Desulfomonile sp. | reverse complement strand
AGATCTTTGAGACTGGGCGAGTTTTTCTTCGGCAGAATGACTTCTCGAACCCCGGCTCGACGCGCTGCAAGAAGCTTCTCTTTGACGCCCCCAATGGGGAGGACCCGCCCCCTGAGAGTAACTTCTCCGCTCATGGCCACATCTCTGCGAACAGGAATGCCGGTGAAAAATGAAGCGAGGGCAACAGCAATAGTAATACCTGCGGAAGGTCCATCCTTGGGAATGGCTCCCGCGGGTACATGTATGTGCAGATCGGTTTTCGCAAGGTGTTTTTCGTTGATTCCATAGAGGCCGCAGGCGTTTCTGAGGTGACTCAGTGCCGCCCTGGCCGACTCCTGCATCACATCACCCAGACAGCCGGTCATGGTCAACTCTTTGCGGCCCCGGAAACCTGTTACTTCGATAAAAATGATGTCTCCGCCGTTTTCGGTCCAGGCCAACCCGGTGGCGATGCCGACCTGGTCTTCCTCTTCCGCCAATTCAACAAAGTATTTCGGTGAACCAAGGAGTTCTTCCACAGTCGCGGGGGTTATCTCCTGCCGAACGGGCTGGTCCTGAGTGATTTCTCTGGCGATTTTTCGGCACACAGAGTCTAGGGTTCGCTCAAGTCGACGAACACCGGCCTCCCTAGTGAAACCAGTGATCAGAGAACAGAGAGATTCCTGGGAAAATCGAACCGGATAGCCATTAATGCCATTTTCTTCCAAAGCCTTAGGAACGAGGAAGAGTTCCGCTATTTTTTCCTTTTCTTCGTCTGTGTAGCCGGGGATACGTATTACCTCCATTCGGTCACGAAGCGGCGAGGGAATGGGATCCAATTGGTTGGCCGTGGCAATGAACATTACGCTGCTGAGATCGAATGCTATATCCAGGTAATGATCGCAGAAAGAATTGTTCTGTTCGGGATCGAGAACTTCCAGGAGAGCGCAAGCAGGATCGCCTCTAAAATCCTGACCTATCTTGTCCACCTCATCGAGCAAAAAAACAGGGTTTCTGGTTCCTGCTCTGCGAATCTCTTGAATTATCCTCCCTGGCATTGCCCCAATATATGTCCTGCGGTGGCCCCTGATTTCGGCCTCATCTCTGACCCCGCCAAGCGACATACGGACGAATTTTCTGCCGAGCGCCCTGGCAACCGATCTACCCAGCGACGTTTTACCAACTCCCGGTGGTCCCACCAGGCAAAGGATTGGACCTTTGTTGTCCTTTTTGAGTTTCCGAACTGCCAGGAACTCCAGGATCCGGTCTTTTACCTTCACCAGGTTATAGTGGTCCTCGTCGAGTATTTTTTGGGCACTCTTGATGTCAAGATGGTCTTCGGTTTTGGTATTCCAAGGCAAGCCGGTGAGAACCTCCAGATAGGTCCGGGAAACGATATACTCCGGTGAGTGTGGAGGGATTCTTTCCAATCGTTGAAGTTCCCGAGTAGCAACTTCGGTCGCGTCGTCAGGCATGCCCGAATTACGAATTTTCAATTGGAATTCTTTAACTTCAGAAACCTGGAGATCATCCTGAGGGCTGAAATCCTTCTGAACGCCTCTAATCTGCTGGCGAATCCCCACTTCTCTTTGTCGCCTGGCGGAGACTGGATTCTGGGCCGAGTCGTTGGCGGCCTGAAGCTTCGGTTGCATGGTCTGGAGATCCGCCTGCAGATAAATGAAAACTTCCTTGAGTCTTACAATCGGGTCCTCAATTTCAAGAAGCCGCTGTTTTGCATCGGCTTTCAGAGGGAGATACACCGCCACAAGGTCGGCAAGCTTTCCAGGATCATCAGCCCGCTCGATCATCGCCATGGAACGGTCGCTCATGGGACGGCCAAAGCTGAGGGTGACCTTGAACAACGCGGCCACACTACGGATGAACGAGTCCAATAGCTCGCCTGGTTCAGTTTCTTCCTCTACAAGGTCAACCTCTCCCACCAGATAGGGTTCATACTGTATGTGGCGTGTCAGACGAACCCGGCAAATCGCGTCCGCAATCGCTTTCACACCCCCGCTGTCCAGTCGGACAACCTGTTGGATCTTTGCTAAAGTTCCCACCGAAGAAATCTCGTCACGATCATTGTTAAGACGTACGGACAATTTTTGATAAAAAAGGCCGACCAGGTTGTCCCCGTCCACTACGGATTCAGCCAGCTTTACGACACGAGATCCCTTTAAAAAAAGAGGCACCATGACGCTGGGAAACACCACCATATCCTTCAAGGGAAGAATAGGCACAATCGCAGGGAAGTTCCCTACAGTCTTAAATGATTTCATAACAGTATTACACCCATCCCGTCTGAAGACGTGATCTAACCCGAATTGTTGTTACACTTTTATTAGCGCTAACATACCTGATTTTCACAGAAAAGTCAAGAAGGAGGGGAGTTCTACCGGCGGGAAACAAGCCCGCGTTTTTATCCATTGATGATAATGTAAGCTGCTTTATTAGGCAAAATCAAATTATTGTAAGATAGTTTGCAAAAAAGTTTTAAGTAAATATGAGGAGCTTGCAATCGCGTTCAACACTTTGCCAGGCGCAGCCACGTCCCCCCTGTTTTAAATTATGATAATAATATTAGAGTGGTATCGTAGCACACAACCGTGACAATACAACTGTTACCGAGTTGTCGTGTCTAAGACTTAATAATTCTTCCAGGTAAATTGTAAAGCCCATAGTAATCTCATTGAATTAAAGTGTTACTAGTATTTTTGCTGAACGAAAAGAACTGATTTCATAAGACGCCGCTCTTTTTTTCAAAGGCGTTTTTGCCGCAATTTAAACCATCCTGTCAAACGAGTAGCTTGGGTTAGCCGAGGTTACCGGCGGGTTTCATGCTTTTGTTGCATATCAAAACCTTACGCCCTTCCTTGAAGATGACTTGTATTTTTTCCGCTCCAACGATATCGATGACTCTACCCGTTCCAAAAACCGGGTGTTCGATATATTCCCTCGACCCGTAGGCATCCGAGACGCGGTACGATCGTGGGATAGTCCCCGGCGGCATCTCATTCATAAATACGGTCCATTCTCCAATAGCCTTGTTGGTAGCCCGATTATTCGGTTTACTGCTTTTTCCCACTTTGGCGGTTTTGGCCTGGATGACCTTTTCTTCAGAGGCCTTGACGTTTTTGGGCGGATGATACTTATGATCGCCTCCGCAAGTTAAGCAATGAACGGTCCGGACGCTATTTCCGACCAAGGCTATGACCCTGTGGTACAGGTTCATCCTACACCGGGTGCACCATGCCTCAACATCGTCTCCGGGACCGATGGAAACAGTGGACATAAATCCTCCAAACTATGGAATCAGTATCTAATGGGGTTTCTTACACTACTCACCCAAAGACGAATGTCAAGAGCCGGCATATTTTCACTCGTCATTTTCCATTGACACCTGTGCCGCTTATGCTTAGGGTGTTAGGTACTTACTGCGATCAACTTGAGAGGGAGGGGATCACTTACCGAAGCGACCATGAGAGAAAGCGACGACATGATGCTCATGCGTCATGCCAAGTCTCAGGGCAAGTTCTTTACGAGCAACTCTTATTTGATTTTCAACAAAAAAATGGAGAAGCGAGATGATCAAGCAAGAAACTGTTTCTGCCTTTGAGTTCTTGAAAAGATGGGGTGACGGCCTTACACGGTGGACTGAACGTTGGATTCCGGATGCCCTGGTCATCGTATGGATACTGACCATTATTTCATTTGTCCTGACGCTCATATGGGGCGACGCCACGCCTAAAGGCGCTATCATCGCCTGGGGAAAAGGTTTTTGGGTGCTTCTGGAATTCGGCATGCAAATGTGCCTTATCATGATGACCGGGTACATACTCGCGTGTTCCCCTCCAATGAAGCGTATCCTCGATGCCCTCTCGAGCCTCCCCAACTCGGAAAAACCCTGGCAGGCCATAATGGCCATGAGCCTATTTTCCATGACAACAGCGTGGCTGAACTGGGGCTTGAGCCTTATAGCCAGCGCGATGTTCGCCCTGTTTCTCATCAGGAGAAATCCCAAGACTGACTACAGGCTCCTGGTGGCTTCGGCCTACTTGGGGTTGGGATGCACCTGGCACTCCGGGCTTTCAGGTTCAGCCACGTTGCTCGTAAACACTCCCAACAACTTTCTCATCCAGGGCAAATACCTCGATTCGACCATACCGACTACGGAAACCATATTCAGTGCTTTCAATCTTGTCCTTGTAGTCATCGTCATCGTTGTTGTGACTGCTCTCATGTGCCTTATGCACCCATCTGAAGAGAAAACCTATAAGATCAAACCGGAACTGCTCGATCAATTGAAGCTCTACGAAGCCCCATCCAGACCGACCGGCAAAATTACCGCCTCCGATTGGATGAACTGGTGGCCGGGTTTCAACATTCTTGCCGCCGCGGCAGGACTTCTGTGGCTGGGATGGGAAGTGGGGCAAAAAGGGTTCACAAGCTCCATTAATCTGAACAACATCAACCTCTTCTTCCTGATGTTGGGTGTGCTGTTCCACTGGAGACCGTGGGCGTTCCTCAAGGCCGCTGAAGACGCGGGAAAGGCGGTCTGGGGAGTCATAATCCAGTTCCCGTTCTATGCCGGAATCTTTGGATTGTTCAAATTTACCGCTCTTGGTGCTGCCTTGGCCAAGGCCTTTGTGACCATTTCCACCCCCAGTACTTTCCTCTTGATAATCTACTGGTATTCAGGACTGGAGAATTACTTTGTCCCCTCCGGGGGGTCAAAATGGGCCATCACCGCGCCATTCCTGATCCCTGCGGCCAATGAACTCGGGGTAAGCGTTTCCAAAACCGTCCTCGCCTATGCATGGGGAGATATGCTCACGGACATGATTCAACCCTTCTGGGCGATTGCCATGCTGGCAGTGGCCAAATTGGAGTTCCGCGAAATCATGGGATGGCTCATGCTCGTTTTCTTCGTTTACTTCATTATTACGTCCATTGCATTTCTTATTTTCCCCTTCATCTAGTTAACGGGGAGGTCTTCCCAGGGGAGATCTCCCTGATTCAATTTCAACCTTTTCCCTGCCTCTTGACCTTCGCCGTTGTCGTCCACAAGTTTCCAATGCGGGTTCCAGTACCTGGTAAAGTGCGTTTTTCTCACAATTAACCATCTAGCCGGCAAGATCTTTCTATCAAAGGTGTTTTGTGTTATTTCTCAATTTTTATGTTATCGAGGCAAGTGAACCACTATGGCTCTGGTCAATAGGGAGCACTGGGAAGCAATCTGTCGCAAGTGCGGTAAGTGCTGCTACGAAAAGTTGGATTTGGGCGGCGGCCTGATCCGTTATACCGATGAGCCGTGCGTGTACCTGGACACGGCAACCAAACTGTGCAAGGTTTATGAGAATCGCAGCGAGTTCGAACCTGACTGTATCAGCCTTACCGAGGAACTGGTCCGTAATCTGACCTGGATGCCGGAAGATTGCGCCTACGTGGAATACCTGAAATACATTGATACCCTGAGCGCAGTACGCAAGGCCGAGAAGCCTGGAAGACGAAGCCGCAATTTCAAGAGGAGACGATAATGGTCGTACGAACTCTCAATGTGAATGAACACATCCTGAGCGCCAATGACATGCTGGCCGAAAACCTGAGACGAAAATTCGCGGATTCCAAAGTTTTCGTCATGAACCTCATGTCGTCGCCTGGTGCGGGGAAGACCTCGCTCATTCTCAAGATCATCGAATCGATGTCCCCTAAATTCAAGATAGGGGTCATAGAGGGTGACATTGCATCGGACGTGGATTCCCAAAAAATTCAGCAGGCAAACACCGACGTCGTCCAGATCAATACGAAAGGCGCCTGCCATCTTGATGCAAACATGATTCTCTCGGCAGCAGACACCCTGGGTCTCGAAGGAAAGGGGCTGCTTATCATTGAGAACGTCGGCAATCTCGTGTGTCCCGCGGAATTTAATCTCGGGGAGAATATTAAGGTCATGATTTTGTCCATCCCCGAGGGCCACGATAAACCGCTCAAATACCCTTTGATGTTCACTGAATCCAATGCGCTGATTTTGAACAAGATTGACCTGTTGCCCTATACTGATTTCAACATGGATGAGCTGCGCCGGACTGTCCTGGCAATGAACCCCACGCTCCAAATATTCCCGGTATCAGCCAAGACGGGCGAGGGCATTCAGGAGTTTTCCGGATGGCTCGAGAACAGGATCCTCGGCCGATAGAAGGCTTGCGTCTCTCCATAATGAAGGAAAAATATGCTGTCGCATTCGGAATTCCGGAAAGGACTCATCTTGATGGGGTTGAAAAAAAGTGTTCTGCATGGATGGTATGGGCGAGTTCTCCTGTTGAGTGTCTTCATGCTGGCTTTGCCGGTTGGTGTGGTGGGGAAGAGCCTTTCAGACGCCGAGGTTGCTCGTGAATTATTTAAGGACGCCAACAAGACCATTGTCGAAGAATTCCTGAAGTATGAGCTGCAGGAAGTAAATGAACAGGTTACGAAGTTTCTCCTGAAGGACTATCCTTCCCTGATCTTTTTTTTCAAGCAGGTGGATCGAGGACCTCTGAAGAGTCTTTTCTTCCTGGAGGAGTGGGTCCATAAGCTACGGGACGCCCAGGACAATATCGATTCTTTTCCCTATTCCACCGTATTCTCTTCCGACGAAAAGAAAAAGATAATGGGGCTCCGTGCTACGACAAAGGAGATCATCTCCTATGGTATCCCCATAATGAAGAGAGACTTTCTGCGAGTTGCCTATGCTGCTAAAGAACTGGCCGAAAAGCGCAGGAAACACCCCATGGAACTTTTACCAAACCCTTCATTCAGGGATGCGATCTACCGGCAGTGCGAACCCACGGCCAAGGGGTTGGACAAAGAAATCGGCGAACTCTCGGAAGGAGAACTCATCTGTATGCGTCTCGGCTGGGTCCTGGAACAGGTAACCGTGACCAGCCTCTGGTTGAAAGTGACCGACAATACACTTCCCGATGAAAGTGAATACATGGTGTTCCGAAAGAAACGAAGCGAATATTTCAATAAACGCCTCAAGAGGATTTATGGGGATACCGGAGCCGGATAAGCCTCGCCGCATCATTTGGAAAGAGCATATGGCCCCCTTGATAAGACTTGAGAATGTGTCGAAATGTTATCATACAGGAATGACCTGTGATATTTTCCCACTAAAAGGGATCGACCTGGAAGTTGCGCATGGGGAGAGGATAATCCTTATCGGCAAGAGCGGATCCGGGAAGAGTACCTTTCTGAATCTTGCGGGAGGGGTGGACGTACCCACGTCCGGCAAGGTTTTTTTCGACGACCATGACATCACCTCTCTTTCGCAGGCAGAACTGGCCCTCTACCGGAGAAAGGAGGTGGGGTTCATTTTCCAATCTTTCAACCTTTTTACCACGCTCACTGTGGGCGAAAACTTGATGCTTCCCCTCGAACTCCTCGGGATAGGGGAGGAGCGCCGGGCCAGAGAAATGCTCACCGCAGTCGGCCTTGACGGCCAGTGGCAAAAATTCCCTGAACAACTTTCCGGAGGCGAGCAGCAACGGGTGGCTATCGCCAGGGCCCTGGTAAAAGATCCCCGCATAATTCTGGCAGATGAGCCCACCGGCAATCTGGACCTGGAAACGGGGAACGGAATCCTCCGACTCATTGACGATGTGTGCAGGAGCAGGAACGCTACACTCATAATGGTAACTCACAGTCCTGAGGCAATCTGGCTGGCTGACCGAAGATTTCGTTTGAGGGCCGGCATCCTGATGGAAGAACCGTTGGATGAAAAGAATTAGCCTCCTCCTGTGGCTGGTTGGAGTTCGAGTGCTCCTTTTATTTGGGGAAACTCTCCATGGCTCTCTCAACCTTGCTCAAATTCAATTTCCGCTATTATCGCCGCCACTCCTTGTTGTCGCTGCTTTGCCTTATGGGCATCACCCTGGGCGTAGGAATTGTTGTAGCCGTAGAATTAATTAATAATTCCGCTCTTTCATCTTTCTCCTCTTCGGTGGATTTTCTGTCCGGCCGTGCAACGCACTCCGTAGTATCGGCTTACGGCCGGATTGATGAAAACAACTTCGCCCTTATCTGGAAAAATCCCCGCATTAAATCGGCTGCACCGGTTATAGAGGTGATGGCTGAAACCCTGGAAACCGGCAAGGAGCCCATTCGATTCATAGGGATCGATCCGTTTCTGGACGCGGATTTTCGATCATTCATGCCGACCGGTGGAGACGAGAGTTCGCTAGTCAATTTCTTTGCCGGGGACATACCATCGGCTTACGTGTCCGGCAGGTTCATGAAACGCCATGAACTGAAGCCCGGAAACATTCTTACAGTCCTGTGCGCAGGAATTGAGAAAAAGGTGAAGATTCTCGGGTCCCTTCCGGATACAGGAGAAGTGGGCTTCGGGGACAACACCGCCATAGTGGACATATCCGTTGCCCAGGACCTGTTCGGCCGCACCGGATACGTGGACCGCATCGATATCATTGTCAAAGGCGATGCAGCACATGTGCTCAAGGGGCTTCCGGAAAGCCTTAAACTGACCGATGCCGATTCCAGAAAAGCCGTACTGGAAACGATGTTGTACTCGTTTCAGCTCAACCTGGCTGCAATGAGTCTCCTGGCTTTATTCGTAGGAATTTTCCTTATTTATAATTTCTCAATGTTCTCAGTTCTCTCTCGCCGGGAGGACATGTCTTTGCTTCTGACCCTGGGCGCGGACCGGAAGAGTATGGTGGGAGCTTTCCTCATGGAATCTCTGGTGCTTGGAGCGACCGGCAGCCTTCTCGGCATAGTGTTCGGCTATCTGGTGGCATGGTTCAGTATTGACCGAGTGTCTTCCACAATCAGTGAATTGTATTTTCACGTAACCGTGGATGGCGTGCACCTTACATTGCCCATTGCCCTGAGCGGGCTGGGAGTTGGGTTTTTGGCCACGGTCGTGGGAACAGGATTGCCCGCCCTGGAAGTTGCGGTGACACCGCCGGTTTTGGGGATCAAGCGTCAGAGCATTGAAGACCGGGCCCACAGTCTGAAGGGCTTCCTTCTCATCTGCGGGTTTGTGTTTTTCGTTTCTGCATTGGTTGCTGCCTGGGCCTCCCGTTTCTCCATATTCTGGGGATTCGTGTCGGCCTTTGGGATGACCCTGGCCTTTGCCCTTTTCACACCGTCCTTCTTGTCTCCCTTCACACACTACACAGGGATTTGCCTGAAAAAGGTCTTCGGTTCCCTGGAGGGTTTTTTGGCCGCGCGGACTATCCGGGCATCACTCAGTCGAACAAGCATCGCTGTGGCGGCTCTTGCCGTTGCCCTGGCCATGACCATCGGTGTGGACACCATGATTTACAGTTTCAGGAATTCCGTGTCTTCCTGGCTGGCAGGGTCTTTACAGGGAGATCTGTACATTTCTCCGGCCACGACCAAGTGGGACCATCCGTTGCCTGAGGATCTGATACGAACCTTGAATGAGGATCCTCGAATAGAAGCCATTGAACGCTACTCCACGTATGATGTCTTCCTGGAAGGGAAGCCGGCGAAGCTGAGAGTCATTGATGCTGGGGTCCTTAAGCAGCACTCACAGTTTCGGTTTCTCAAGGGTGACAAGAGCGCGTGGGAAGCAATGGAAAGTGGGGGAGTATTCATTTCGGAGTCTCTCGGTTTCCGCTTTGGATTGGGTCTCGGAGACAGTGTTGAGCTTGGCGCGCCTGACGGAAAACGCTCATTCACCATAGTAGCCGAGGTCAGGGACTATTCCTCGGACCAGGGGACCATGCACATTGACCGGCGGATCTATGAGAACATCTGGAAGGATGGCCGCGTGCAGTCAATAGCCCTCTTCCTCAAACCCGGCGTCTCGCCGGATGAAGTGAGTCAATCCATTGCTGCAAAATTCCCCGGCCTGAATCGTACAATAGTTTCTAACACCAAGATGAAAGACAATATCCTGGTCATATTCGACAAGACTTTTGCTCCCACGGCCACATTGAAAGGCGTTTCGCTCATGGTGGCGCTCCTGGGAATAGCCACCGCATTGATGGCCATCCTGTTGGAGCGGTCCCGGGAAATGACCGTCCTGGGCTACCTGGGGCTTACTCCCAGGGAACTTGGAAAAATGAATGTTTACCAGGCCCTGGTCATGGGGCTCGCGGCCTTTCTGATTTCCGTGGTCTGCGGACTTGTGCTCACGTACATAATAATCCACGCGATCAACTACCGGTCCTTCGGCTGGTCCATCGATGTACACCTGGACCCGTTGGTTTTTGCCAAAACCTTGGTCTTGACCGCTGCTGCGTGCCTGGTTTCGTCTCTTTACCCGTCATACAAGTTGACAAGGGCTCCCGTTGCTCCTGCATCGGGAGAAGATTAGCAGCATTTGTTTGACTTGATCCCATGGGGTAAATGTTTTATAGCAGTGCCGGAAAGTTTTTACCGATTGGCGGCAGGTTTTGAGCATCCGTCCCCAGGGAGCGCTGACTTATGGGACGAAAAGGACAACACGAGCGACCTGTTAAGTTAGCGCCTATGGGGGTTGGGGGGATTTTCTCGTGAACGAAATGGTGTCATTCAGACTGAAATTTTGGCAACCGGCATACCCTGAATTGGACGGCTATGACTTGACAATGGAGGCCTTGTGATGAACAAATCCGAAGTTCTGAAAGCCCTGGAATGGGTTGATCAGACGGCAAAGGACGGAGATGCGCTTCGCTTGGTCCAAGCGAAGCAGGCCCTCGAAAAGGAACTCGCATCCAAAAAGAACGCCTCGGGCCATGATATTGCCTACAGGACGGCATTTGAGAGCTTTGTCAGGAAGCACGGCCGGGAACCCTTTGAGGATATAAATCAGGAATAATAGGGCCATTGCCTGAACTGCCGTCGCATTATCTTTCTAAATCCCCCTTCCCCCTTTTCTGAGGGGGATGGTGGGATTTTCTCGTGAACGAAATGGTGTCATTCGGGCAAAAATTTCTGCAAACCCTCTACCCTCCGTTCGAATTCATCATT
>CAIXMD010000466.1 GCA_903920415.1 uncultured Desulfomonile sp. | reverse complement strand
TCAACTGTCTCAATTGATTAAAGAAATAAAATAAAACCGAGCCTTTTGCAAAAATCCCTTTTCGTCATTCCGGCGGAAGCCGGAAACCAGGTTTTTCAGGGATTTCTGGACCCCGGCTTTCGCCGGGGTGACGGTTTTGCCGAGTTCTGCAAGTAGCTCTTTTGAAAAGCAGTATATCAGTCAATTACTACTTCTTCACCAGGGTCTAAACCAGAGAGGATTTCGACCTTTCCCTTATCCAATTTACGTCCCGTCTTGACATATCGCGATTCTATACGACCCTCTCGCACTACTTTCACAGTCTCTATTTGACCAAACACCCGGATCGCATTTGAGGGGATAGCGATGACTTCTGAGCTGGTTGTAGCGAAGGTTAGCGTCCCATAAGCTCCTGGAACCAGGCCCTGGGCATCTGTAAGAGGGGCTTTTACGGTAATGGTTTTGGTTTGCTCGTTGGTTTGCGGTACTACTTCTCGCAGTGAAGTAGCCTGACTAACCTCTATTGACGGTATCGTCACATCAACGAGTATGCCTGGCTTCACATACCGAGAATACTGCTCGGCCACAGGCGCTACCAGTTCCAGGGTGCCAGGCATGTAAATGGTCAAGAGTTGCCGGCCCGGCATGGCCAAATCGCCGACATTTGCAGTCTTATCTGCAATCGTGCCATCAAAAGGGGCCTTGATATCACCATAAGAAAGTTGGGTTCGAACTTGATCGAGAGTAGCCTGGGCTCTCTGATGCCTCGCTTGGGCAACTTCATACTTCCTTCCCACTTCATCATACTGCTGTTTTGATACGGCTTTGGATTCAAGAAGAGGACCATAACGCTCAAAATCCCGCTTTGCATTGGCAAAATCAGCCTTAGCACTTTCCAGGTCTGCTCCTGCCTCGGTTTCTTTTTGGGTCAATTCCTTCGTATCAATATGCATCAAGTCTTCGCCGGCCTTCACAGAGTCGCCCGCATTGACCATCAGATCTGTAATGTAACCGGAGATCCTTGCCGAAATGACAGCCCCCTGCTTAGCAACAACGCTCCCTGAAACAGTAACCTCACCGTGTGTCTTCACAATTTCCGCCCGGGCGGTTTTTTTGGGTTCTTCGCCTGGTGACACCTTGCTTTTTTCCTCGGCCTGCGCGTTGCAATGAAATCCGCCGCCCATCCAAGAGACAAGAGCGAAAATACCACCGATAACAATCACCCTGGAGCAGAATCCTCTGGTTTTCATTCGAGTCTCAGTCCTTCCACGTCTTGTGGTTATTGAGTTCCAGGATCAGGTTTATACGTCTCATAAGGAATCACCATTCTCAACCGCTTTGTATGGGGACGTCTTGCCATAAATTAAGTGGTAAATCATGGGGACCACCAGGAGCGTAAACGCTGTCGAGGCAAAAATCCCGAAAATGAATGACCACGCCAGACCAGAAAAGACTGGGTCCAATGTGATGATCCAGGAACCAAATATGGCCGCTCCGGCGGTCAAGCAGATTGGGGTCAGCCTGACTGCTCCTGACTCCACAATAGCTTGTTTTGGGTCCACTCCTGCTCTCGTCCTACCCTGTATGAAGTCAATCAAGATTATGGAATTCCTCACCACAATTCCAGCAAGGGCTATCATTCCGATCATTCCCGTTGCGGTAAAGAATATAGAATCCGGATACTTCCCTATCGTATGGGTAAAAAAAACATTCAGCAGTGCAAAACCCGGCAGTATTCCAATCAGGGTTAACGGTATCGCAACCATGATCACCAAGGGAATTGAAAAAGATTCAGTCTGCTGGACCAGCAAGATATAGATGAGGATGAGGGCTCCGGCAAAAGCTAATCCAAGATCTCTGAACACCTCGAGGGTTATTTTCCATTCCCCCTCTCCAGACCACTTGACGGAAAAATCTGGTGGCAACGGATTATTTCTTGTAGCCTTGGCCAGATCTAGAATCGCCTCCCCGGGACTTCGGCCGGCCATCTCCGCAGTAACATAAACCACACGTTCCAAATTTTTTCGGTAGATAGTTTGTTCTATCGTTGTTGTCGTGAGAGTTCCCAATTCATTGAAGGGAACCATCGAACCATCGCGTGCCTTTACACGGAGAGGCCCCATGTCCTCTGGTCGTGAACGCAACAATAAGGGAAGTCGTAGATTTATTTCCAGAGGCTCTCTTTCAGTCCCGCTATGCATGATGGACGGGGATTCTCCGCCGAGAAAGATCTTGGCCGAATGAACAATATCCTCTTCGGTTATCCCATGAAGGCCGGCTTTGGTCCGATCAACGAGAAAATGGTACCGTGTTTGATGTGCTTCTATTGTGTCATCTATATCAACGACATCTACGGTTGACTCCATCATCTTTCTAACGGTCGTCGCCTGATCCATGATGTCCTGGTAGGAGTTTCCTGCAGATCCGTAAACTTCTGCAACTATTGTGGATAGGACGGGCGGCCCAGGAGGCACCTCGACGATCTTGATATTTGCGCCGTTCTTATCAGCAATTTCTTGTATAGCTGGTCTCATTTTCAGTATCAGGGCGTGGCTTTGCAACGTTCGTCTTGATTTGTCCACGAGGTTCACTCGAATGTCCGCTAGATAACTGCCTTTCCGAAAATAATACTGGCGAACAAGCCCATTGAAATCCACCGGAGATGCGGTCCCCACGTATGATTCCACATCGCGGACTTCATCCATTTTGGAGAAGTAATATTCAAGGTCAGACACTACTTTCCCAGTCTTTTCGAGGGTAGTTCCTCTGGGCATGTCCACCAACACAAGAAACTCGTTCTTATTGTCAAAGGGCAGCATCTTGAGTGGAACCAGCTTTACCACTATGAGGAGCATAGATACGAGTAAAGCTAGTACAACTCCGCCGAGAAACATATAGGCTTTGCGGCGGCTTTCCAGGAATGGAAGAATGATCTTTCTATAGGTACGATAAACTCTACCGGTCTTGAAATCGTAGGGCTTTGAATTCTTGTCATACTCTTTTTTCATGGCATGATAAGCGGTCCAGGGCGTTACAGTGAATGCGATAACAAGTGACATAATCATTGCGATGGGTACGTTAAGCGCCATTGGCCGCATATACGGCCCCAT
>CAIXMD010000465.1 GCA_903920415.1 uncultured Desulfomonile sp. | reverse complement strand
TTCGCTTGCAACTGGTGTTCCTACGCCGGTGCGGACTTCGCCGGTGTGTCTCGCATTCAGTATCCTCACAACGTTCGGATTATCCGGACAATGTGTTCGGCACGCGTTTCGCCGCAGTGGATCGAAAGAGCTTTTCTTAAAGGAGCAGGGGCGGTCTTGGTCTCCGGGTGTCACCCATCGGATTGTCATTACAACAACGCCAACCAGCATACTGCTCGTCGAGTTGAAAAATTCTGGAAACGGATGGAAAAGCTTGAAATTAATAAGGATCGTCTGAGGCTCTCGTGGGTATCTGCATCCGAAGGGGCACAGTTTGCCAGGGTGATCAAGGAAATGGAAGAAGGCCTAAAGAAACTGACGCCCGAGAAGATTCAAGAGGCTGCCGACAAGCTCAAGAAAACCATATGCAAGAAGAGAGAGGCATCATGACCGTTTTTAAGATCTGGAAGCATTTCAAAAGAGAAGAGTTGTACGAATGCTATCAGTGCGCTCGATGCACCGGCTCCTGCCCTGCCATGGAGGTTGCTCCCGCCTTCGGCCCCCGGGAGACGATCCTTAAATGTCTTGGGCTCGGCTATGATCAGCTTGTGGAAGACGAAAAACTTTGGCTCTGCTGCACCTGTAATGTGTGTGAGGATCGGTGTCCGCAGAAGATTCCAATTTCGGATCTGCTGGTCGCGCTACGAAATTCCGCTGCCCTTAGGGGAAATATTCCGGGAAGGTTAAGTATAGCAATAGAGTTGCTGGCCAAGACCGGCCGTTCAATGATAGTTCACCAACTAGACGAGATGAGGTCCCATCACGGTCTTGCCCCTCTTCCCCCTGCACCGGTAGATGAGATTAGGCAAATACTTAAGAAAACCGGTCTCGATGCAGTGATAGAATTCTAAATATTTCGCTGAACAGGCTGAAAGAACATCCAATAAGGTAACCATGAAATATGCACTGTATCTCGGATGTGCCATTCCGATAAAATATCCCGGGTTCGAAGCGGCTACTCGTCAGGTTTGTGAAAGGCTCGGCATCGAGTTGGTGGATATGGCTTTTTCTTGCTGCCCACCACCAACCAGTATGAAGCTGGTCCACTACGACTCCTGGCTCGCGCTTGCCGCCAGAAACATCTGCCTTGCCGAAGAAGCGGGGCTTGACCTCCTGACTTTGTGCTCCGGATGCGTCAATACGCTCAAAGAAGCAAATCAAGTCCTGAAGCAGAGTGAGTCTAAAAGACGCAAGGTAAACAAGGCCTTGGAGGAACATAACCACTTGTTTCAAGGAACTGTTGAGGTCACCCATATACTGGATGTCCTTTACCAGGACGTTGTTGTGGAAAGGCTTATAAAAGAGAAGGTGCGAGACATTCCCATTCGAGTCGGATGTCATTACGGTTGCCACTATTTCAGGCCTCCGAAGGTCATGTACCCCGAAGAACTTTCCGATTCCGAATCGTACGTTCCCGTGAAGATGGACCACCTCCTTTCCATCATAGGGGTGGAACCGACCGAGTTTTCCAGAAAGTTCCTTTGCTGTGGTTCGCCACTGGGTGCGAACGTAGACCAGGATGCCGGATATGCCATCACCAGGCAAAAGCTTTCCTATATTCAGGAGAGGAATATTCAGGCGTTGTCGGTGATCTGCCCGTCCTGCTTCGAACAGTTCGACTTGGGACAAATAGTCCTGTCTCGCAAAACCAAGGATGGAGAAAAAATCCCGACTTTCTTCCTCACTCAACTGGTGGGGTTGGCTCTAGGCTTATCAGTTCGAGAAGTAGGCCTGGATGTCCACCGGGTTAAGGCGAAAAAGCTTCTGGACAGCATCAACATTATTTGAAACTCTGTATTACTAAAAGCGGGAAACCCATGACATACGAAAAGAGAAAACCAGCGCTTTCCAAAGAAGAAATCGATGAACTTCGAGATGATCTCATACTGGCGGACAGCCTAACCAGAATTGAAAATACCCTTATGATTCTCTCAGGCAAGGGTGGGGTGGGCAAGAGCACTGTAGCGGTAAATCTTGCAACTGCGCTGGCAGCATCAGACCGTGAAGTAGGATTGCTGGATATCGATATTCACGGGCCGAGCGTACCGATGCTTTTGAAGCTGGAGGGAGCACAAATTCCAGGTGTGAATGAAAGAGGAATGGTTCCTGTCAGGTACAACGATCACTTGAAGGTAATGTCCATGGAATTTGTTGTCAAAGACCAGACCCACGAAGCGGTAATATGGCGCGGTCCGATGAAACACCGTATGATCAGGCAATTCATAGCGGAAGTTGACTGGGGAGACCTCGACTTTCTCATTGTCGACGCTCCTCCGGGCACCGGTGACGAGCCTCTCTCCATATGCCAAATGGCGCCGCCTCGTTCGCAGGCCGTCATAGTTACCACCCCCCAGAAGGTAGCACTCAAAGACGTGAGAAAGTCCATCCGGTTCTGCAAGAGCCTGGGGATGCCCGTATTCGGCATCATAGAGAACATGAGCGGTTTCGTTTGTCCCGAATGCGGGGCAACTCACCAACTTTTCGATAGCGGCGGTGGAGAGAGACTGGCACTCGAGACGGGGTTTCGCTTTCTAGGCCGAATCCCCATAGATCCACGACTCGTTGTTACTTCCGACGAAGGTAAACCCTTTGTTCTTGAATATCCGTCATCTCCTACTACAGACGCCTTTGATAAAATCATAGGTCCGATTCTCGACCTGTCTCCTCCCAGGTTGAAAAGGCACTAAGATTTGGACGCCTCAACAACATGCGTGCTATTTTCAGATAATATCTTCATGTAATATCGATGCACCAGATTGTTCCCCATAACAGACAGCACCCCATATGGTAATCAACGCTGTGAAATCAGTTACGGTGTGTGATACCAGTAGGGAAAGGGGCGCCGCCTGATGATCGTTGAGAATGCGTTAACCGTTTACCTTAAACGTAAATATTCAAAAGTCTTGAATTTTACCCAGATGGACGAGGTGGTTCCCCCAAAGCCGCAATCGGGGTCTGAGTATCTCCTCTACCTGCATATACCCTTCTGCGAAGAGTTGTGTCCTTACTGCTCCTTTAACCGTATCCGCCTGGATAGGGATCTTGCCCGAGATTACTTCAAGGCATTAGGACAAGAGATTCGCTATTATGCCGATCTGGGTTTTAATTTTACTTCAGCGTACGTGGGCGGAGGAACCCCTACCGTGCTGCCCGAAGAAATCGCCTTGCTCCTGGGTGATTTACGAAAATTGTTCAGCATTCGGCAAGTGTCCCTGGAAACTAATCCCAATCACCTGACTGATGATATAGTCGGTGTTCTTAGAGATGGCGGAGTAAACCGGCTGTCGGTGGGAGTCCAGACCTTCGACGACTCGCTTCTCAAGCAGATGGAACGATACCACAAGTACGGCAGTGGCCGAGAAATCCAGGATAGACTCACCAAGTTTATGGGCCGGTTCGATACCTTGAACGTGGACATGATTTTCAATTTTCCTTCTCAGACACTTACCATGCTTGAACGTGATCTTGAAATCATCAAGGAAATCAAGGCCGACCAGGTTACCTTTTATCCGCTCATGGTCTCGGACATCACTCGCAAGGAGCTTGCAAAGAGGTTCGGGCCGATAAGCTATCGCAAAGAGAAGCTCTTCTATAGCTCAATAGTCTCAATACTCGAAAAAGAATACATTTTCGGTACATCGTGGTGTTTCTCACGCAAGAATAGCATGATAGACGAATACATAGTCGATTACGACGAATACGTGGGAACCGGCAGCGGATCTTTCGGATACATCGGCGGCGCCTGCTATGCGAATACATTTTCTATTGGAGAGTATCTCGAAAAGATAAAGAGAGGAAAATTTCCGTTATTGGCCAAGAAAGACTTCTCAACCACCGAGCAAATTCATTATGATTTCATGATGAAATTGTTCGGCGCTTCTCTGGACGTAAGTAAATCGGAACGAAAATTCAATGGAAAGTTTAGAAAGACTCTCTGGAAGGAGATTCCTTTCTTCAACCTCACCGGTGCCCTGGTTCACGATAAAGGCCTGCTGAGGTTGACGCGCAAGGGGCGGTACCAGTGGGTTATCATGATGCGCGAGTTTTTTACCGGAGTGAACAATTTCCGTGATATCTGTCGAGCACGGATTATCGGGCCGAACGACTGTCTCCAGAAATAAGGAGAGTCATGAAGCGGGTCAACAAACGCGCTGTGAAGAACGAAGTTTCTTTGGTATTTTCCTTGATATTTCTGAAAAAGAGACCTGCCTTGCATGGGCAAGAGGTGGTCATGCAACTTGGTCAAGTCGGCGCTGAAAAACAACATGTCAATGGTCACACCTGAAATCAAGGAGCGCTTGATGCCGAAACCGACTTACGAGGAATTGGAAAAACGTGTCAATGAATTGGAAAAGATAGCCGGCGATCTCATCGACACCGCGATGGATCAAGAAGATCAGGAACTTTTCGATCTTTCGGTCCTCTGCAACATTTCCCAGGCACTCGCCTCCACAATGGATCTGGACGAGTTACTGGTTATCATCATCGACGAGGTCAACAAAGCCCTTCTCACAGAGGGGGCTGGAGTCCTTCTTTACGACGAGCACCGAGGAGACCTCTACTGGCGACAATTGAGGGACACGAGGCAAATTCTGGCACCAATGTCAGAGGCATTGAGACTCCCCCTTGATTCCAGCATAGCCGGATGGGTTTTCAAGAACAACCGTCCGGCAAGAGTGAACGATACATCGAAAGATTCGCGCTACTATCCAGAAATGACTAATAGAAGCGGTTTCGAGATTCGTAAGGTACTTCAGGTTCCCCTTAATAGCAGAGATAAGACCATAGGGGTCCTGATGGCAATGAACAAGATTGGAGGCGACTTCACCGAACAGGACGAAGCCCTCTTAAGTTCAATGGCCGGCAGCATGGCACTGGCCATAGATAATGCCACCGTATACAAGAAGCTAAAGAATTCACGCGACGACTTGGAGATGATCTACAGGTCGAGCATGGCACTTGCCACGACTATGGACCTGGATCATCTGCTCTACGTCGTAATAAACGAACTCCGCACAGCCCTGGATTCGGAAGCGGCGGGAGTCCTTCTCCACGACGAACGCCGGGGCGACCTTTACTGGAAGGAAGTTCAGGATGAACAAGGGCTGATTCAAGGCAAAAGCGCGGATTTAAGGCTGCCGCTCGACAAAAGTATCAGCGGCCAGGTGTTCAACAGCGGTGAACCGGCACTTCTTAACGATCCCACCAGCAATCCCCAATTCTTCAAGCCGTTTGAAGACCGCGCCGGCTTCATTATCAGAAACGAGATCATTGTACCTCTGCATACCAGGGAAAAAACAATCGGCTGCCTGGTGGTGCTCAATAAGAAGGAAGGCCAATTTTCTGAAGACGACGTCCATGTTTTAACGTCGCTCGCAGGCGTCGTGGCTTTAGCAGTAGAAAACGCCTCGTTCTTTGAAGAAATGTTGAAGTCTTACAGGGAGTTGGAAAATCTTAACCGTGTTAAGTCAAAAATATTGAACCATCTCTCACACGAGCTGAGAACTCCTTTGGCCATTATCCGCGGCACTTTGGCAACCATGGAGAGAAAGCTCGATGATATGGAAATCAAGGACTTTGATCGCCCTCTCGCACGCATGAACCGTCATGTCCAGAGTCTCAACAGGCTCGAGTCCCAGGTGGAGAGCATTATAATGACCGGATATTCCTGGGAGAGGCGGTACATTACCGAATTCTTGCAGGCCGCACTTGATCTTATGGAGGTACAGACGGAGTGGACGCCGGAGATCGAAAAAGCCACGTCGGTCATCCATAAATGGCTTGAAAAAACCTTTCCGATTAGACAGGATGAACTTGAAAGGATAAATATGAGAGAATTCGGCCGGCCACTTTTTGATTACATTCGTTCCAAGGCCGATCAAGAAAAGCGGGATGTTAACCTGGATTTTGAACTTCAGGATGGAGAACTACTGATTCCGGGTCATGTTCTTCATGCTGTCATGGAGGGGCTTATTCGAAATGCGATTGAAGCCACTCCTGATAAAGGTCTGGTAAAAGTGAACGGTCGAGTCAAAGGGAACAGGTACGTTCTAACGGTTACCGACACAGGCATAGGAATTCCAGACAAAGATAAGGAGCTGATTTTTGGAGGATTTTACCCTATTCAGGATACCGAGAACTACGCAAGTAAGCGGCCCTATTCTTTCAATGCGGGGGGAAAAGGAATTGACCTGCTACGGATCAGAATGTTTTCAGAGCTGTACGGGTTTAACCTGACGTTCAAAAGTGATCGATGTCCCCACCTGATTTCTGAGGACCAATCCACCGTAG
Organism: uncultured Desulfomonile sp.; assembly: GCA_903920415.1. Lineage (GTDB taxonomy): Bacteria > Desulfobacterota > Desulfomonilia > Desulfomonilales > Desulfomonilaceae > CAIXMD01. The sequence goes on along the minus strand of CAIXMD010000465.1, from coordinate 4,742 downwards.
ATGAAGAGTATTGCAGACAGTGCTTGTTTTCAGAGGATTGCTCTCACAGCGGCGGTTCGGAATTCGTGGTAGGCTTCCCGCTGGCCGATGAAAAGAGCAGCCCCATAGGAGTGTAGTCCATAGGTGTGAAGTACCTGGGTGCCCACACTTCGTGTGACCGCCATACCGAATCGCCTCAATGGAAGCAATAGCCTGTCGCCTTCGTGCAACCGTTTTCGACTGGGCTCCGGCCAGACCTACCCACATGTTTCCAACGCTTTTTTCAAGGCAGCCAAGAGCAGCAGGACATTCTCGGCGCGGCTGTTAAAGCCCATGAGACCTATGCGCCAGACCTTCCCTGCCAGTTGTCCGAGGCCTGCCGCTATCTCAATATTATAATTTTGCAATAGAAAGGCACACACACCTTTACTGTCGACACCGTCGGGGACCAATGCAGTAGTGAGGCTCGGCAGGCGGAACTCTTTTTCGACGTGACAACCGATTCCCAAGTCTGCGAGGCCTTCCCAGAGCATCTCTGCATTTGCCGTATGCTTTTCCCACCGATCCCAAAGACCCTCTTCCGCAATGAGGCGCAAGGCCTCGCGAAGGGCGTAGTTCATGTTGATGGGAGCAGTATGGTGGTAGGTACGTTCTTGCCCCCAGTACTTCCCCACAAGGCTCATATCCAAATACCAGTTTGCCACTTTTAATTTGCGATTGTTCAGCTTTGCAAGTGCCCGATCACCTAGAGTGAGCGGAGCCAGACCCGGTGGACAACTCAGGCATTTTTGGGTCGCACTGTAGGAGATATCCACATGCCAGCGATCGAGGAAGACAGGGACACCCCCCAGGCTGGTCACGGTGTCCAAGAGGAGCAGGCAATCGAATTCGCGACACAGCTTTCCGATTCCTGTCATTGGCTGTAAGGCTCCTGTGGAGGTTTCCGCGTGGATGAGACCCAATAGTGCAGGGCGATGGGTTTCCAATCCGATCGCGATTTCCTCCGGATCGAAGGTCTCACCCCAGGGCTTCTCCAGTCGTCGGACGTTGGCCCCGTATCTGGAAGCCATATCGCAGAGCCTTTCCCCAAAATAGCCATTCACCCCAACCAGTACGACATCCCCGGGTTCTACGCAGTTAGCGAGCGCGGCTTCCATGGCTGCGCTCCCTGTACCGCTCACCGGTATGGTGAACCGGTTATCGGTTTGCCAGACGTAGCGCAACAATTCCTGCGACTCATTCATGAGTCCGATAAACCGCGGGTCAAGGTGCCCCACCTCGTTCATTCCCAATGCCTGACGAACTCTAGGGTGCATATTGGATGGCCCCGGACCGAGTAAGAGTCGTTCGGGCATGTCCAGTTGAGGGGTCATGACACGGTGGGAATCGTCAACTTGATGAACTCTGCCTTCCATTTTTAACGGCCTCTTCTGTTTCATAATGAGGAAGACCTGCACACAGGTCATGAATAATACGGATTTCAACAAAACTTTTCAACCATACCTATGTTACCATGCGAGGAGCATTCGTTCGTGATTTTCTACTGTGGTTGTTAAATATTTACTGGAAATCAAACAGATAATGTTTTATCAGTCATCAGCCTGGAAGTGCCGCCCGGGAGCATGCTCGAACAAGTCCAAGAATATCCCTGCGAATCATCGCCTGGAACGATCATGACCCGGTTGTGAAGCATACCATGCAGTTGCCGGCCGATAGGGTACGAAAGAATCAGGCCATGACTCAACCAATTTACCTTTTAACCGGTAAGTTTCCCAGTTCCGTTTTTCCCGAGGAGTAAGTCATTTGAACTCTGAGACCGGACATTGAACGAACTGCTTATGTACGTATCTGTTGGAATGACGATCTGTTTCGCGTTCGTGAATGGATTTCACGACGGAGCTAATGTCGTTGCAACTATTATTTGTTCCAAGTCCATGCACCCGGTCAAGGCGCTCGCCATCGCAGCCTCGGCGGAGTTTGCAGGTGCGCTGTTGCTTGGAACCGCTGTGGCCTACACCATGGCAGGCAGTATCTTGACGACGGAAATGCTGGACCATCTTACAGCGGGACATATCTACTGCTTGGTAATCAGTGCGGTGGGCGGAGCTATTATTTGGAATATTATTACATGGTTCCTGGGATTACCCTCCAGTAGTTCTCACGCCCTGGTGGGCGGACTCATCGGAGCGGGTCTTATAGCTATGGGGCCCGGCGGAGTGGCACTGGACAAAGTGACCAAGAGCGTATTCCTGCCTATGTTGCTTGCCCCGGGCATTGGTATGGCAGGCGGCTTTCTTATTTTCTATGCGATTAAGGCTTTATTCGGTTCGGCACACAGGAGTGTAGGAAACCTATTCACTGTTCTGCAAAAACCTTCTATGGTCTTTTTGGCCGCCAGCCACGGTTCCAACGATGCGCAAAAGGCCATGGGGATGATTTTACTGGTACTAATAGCTGAAGGTTCGACGGCAGAAAGCATGATCGTTCCAGAATGGGCTTGCATAAGCTGCGCCGTAGCTCTTGCAGTGGGGTTGTCGTAGGCGGCTGGCGAATTGTCAAAACCGTGGGGTACGGCATCTGTCGCCTTGAGCCTGTTCATTCTTTCGCATCTCAGATGACATCGACTTTGGTCATATTGGGAGCTTCTTTAATTGGTTGGCCTGTCAGTACGGCCCAGGTGGTGGCGTCTTCAGTCATGGGTGTAGGTTCATCCAGTAGACTGAGTGGGGTGCGGTGGTCCGCGGCTGCCAACATCGCATATGCATGGTTACTTACTGTTCCAGTGTCCGCAGCATTTTCGGCTCTGATCTTCGGTTTGCTTATGCGGATTACCGCGTCGTAAGAGAGAGGAATATCCGATGTCTTTTTGGACTATCTTCGGTCACAAGAGGAAGGCAGACTTCTTTGATCTTCTCCTGAGTCAGACTGAAAAAACCTTGAAAGGCTGCGAGGCCCTAACAAAGTTTCTCCAGGGGCAGGGCGATGCGGAAGAAGTGGATCAGATAGAACAGGAGGCGGACGATATCCGGAGGATATTGATTGATGAATTGAATCAAACGTTTATTACACCGATTGACCGAGAGGATATCTTTGCATTGTCTCGAGCTATTGACGATGTAGTTGACCATGCAAAGAACACCGTCAAAGAAATGAAAGTATTCGAGATTGAGAGCAACGACCATCTGTGCCAGATGGCTTCCCTACTCCAAAATGGGGCAGAGCAACTCGTGGCTTCAATGAGGCACCTGAAGAAGAATCCAAATGTGGCTGTTGATTATGCTCTCCGTGCAAAAAGGATAGAAAACAGAATGAACGACAATTACTTGACGGCACTGAAGCAATTGTTTTCCGAGCAAGATACGCACCTTATATTCTCTCTCAGGGAGATCTATAGACACTTCAACAGAAGTGCCGACCGTGTGGATGAAGCAGCTAACATCATTAGCAATATTGTGGTAAAGATGTTTTAGGCAGGCAGAGAAGTAACAATCACTCTGAGCAAGACCAATCCTCTCATGTCCTGCCATTCCGGACGAAAAAAATAGCTCGAGTCAACCTCGTGGTTATTGACTTGGATCGTTTGACACCCCGCCCAGAATGCAGAGGACGTGGTTTTCAAGAAATCTCTGACAATCTTTACGTCCAGAATGATACCGGAAGACAGAAAAAGAGGTCCTATTTCAGGGAGCAGTAAATTATAGAGCTTCAGAGTGAAAAGGCCGTCAACACTTGTATCGTATTGTTGTTCCTTCACGTGGGTGATCTCGCTGCGCATCGCCGCGTAAAAGCCCCCTTTCCGTAACGCTGCGCCCACAAACCCAGGCATGGAAGCGGAAAGGGCAACGGATGATCCTTCTCCGACTATAGCCGAATCCACATCATCGACAGGTTTTCCATCAAGAAAGATTGTGTTGATCCGAGTGTCGAAGTACCTTTGATTTATGCCGAATTGATCGCACAAGATATTGCGGACACCCTTTCCGAGGCGTGCTTTGAGCAGAAATCCCTGCTGCAGGATCGTGAAGAAATTGTGCAGATTTCCTGGACCTATGGACAGGCTGATACTCGAGGACAGTCCATTTTCAGTGTTACTTTCCTTTGATCTTAATGCATTCGTCATGCTCATTGCTTCCTACACCGGTTCACATGGTGTCTATCGGTCAATTCGGGCATCATGAATCCAACCCTCTGCATAGCGCGAGGGCGTTCTCTCCCAACACATCGGTATTGTACCCACCTTCGAGAACGGCAAAGGACCGGCCTTGGCATTTGGCTTCAGCGTAGTCATGCACACTTCTCCCGATGGTAAAGTAATCCTCGGTAGTCAGGGTTCCCCCCCAATCTTGCAGGTGCCTGTCGAAACCGGCGCTGATGGCTACAATGTCGTAATCGTGAGAACCCAAAGCCCGATCTACATTCTGCAAGAACATCTCGCGGTTGCTGTCTTGCACGTTGGCAACCAACACATCTTTTCTGTCCATGAAAAAATTGTCGGTTCCATCACCGAAATGAAGGTCAATATCCAAGACGAGGGCTCGAGAAACTTCTCCAGCCCGTATCAGCTTTTCGACTGCAATGGCCACATTGTTGAAAAAGCAGAACCCCCAGTGGCTGGAAGGGCTTGCATGGTGGCCAGGTGGCCGCACCGCGGCAAAGGCAGTTTGCCCTTGGCACGCAAGTTGCCCTGCCATTATTGCCCCGCCTGCGGCCATGACCGCTGCACTGTACAGATCCGAATTCTCCTGAACCGAACGCAATAGCAT
>CAIXMD010000464.1 GCA_903920415.1 uncultured Desulfomonile sp. | reverse complement strand
CGAGACAACAAACATCAGCAGTAGACTTCCACGGAAAGGGACCTTGAACACGTATTCCCCCATCAAATAAACCATGATGAGGTCCACGTATCCCAGGGCAAAATAAGGAATAAGCTTTCCCACAATCAGTTCGTTGGGCTTCAACGGTGTGGAAATGAGTTGCTCCATTGTTCCGGTTTCCCGTTCACGAACTATGGTCAAAGACGTGAGAAGAGCCGCAATAACCATCATGATGATTGCTATAAGACCGGGGATTATATTGTTGCGGCTTTTTAGTTCAGGGTTGTACATAAGCCTGATTTTGGGGTCCAAAGGTGCGACGATCCTATCTTGTGCCGCCTGCCGGTTCATGGCGCTTTTCCGTAGATCATCCTCAAAAAGCGCTGCGATGGTTTCGAGATATACTATGGCAATACCTGCCCTGGTCGAGTCTGACCCGTCAACTATAGCCTGTATTTTCGATGGGTGTCCCTTTTTTAAATTACGGCTAAAGTCATACGGTATTATTAAACCTAAGCTGATCTGATTCTTGTCTATAGCCCTGACCATATCGTCATAAGAATCAGTGCCGAACTCTATCCGAAAATATCCGGAACTGGTAAGGCGGTTCAAGAATTCTCTGGATTGAGGGCTGTGGTCCTGGTCCCAAACTCCCATAGGGATATCGTCCACGTCTAACGAAAGGGCATACCCGAACAGGATCATCAACATCACAGGGATGCCCAATGCCAGATACAACGACCGGGTATCCCTGATGATCTGTCTGGCCTCTTTTCGAGCCACGGCCACTGTTCGAAATATGTTCATGTTTTCCTTAGAGACCGTGGGAAAAACAGAGACTCAATTGCCGTCCTTAGCTGTGAGGGTAACAAAGACATCTTCCAGACTCGGCGTAATGATATCAATCCTCAACAACGATATCCCTGCCTCATCCAATAGCTGTTTGGCTCGTGCCATCGCCTGTTCAGGTTCAGGAGTCACCAAGTGGAGCAGATTGCCGAATATCGCAGTCTCGGTGAATATCGGGTCTCTTTCGAGCAATTCTGCAGCTTCCATAACGTTATCGCACTCCAGATCCAGAACCGATTCCTTCATCCAATCTCGTTTCAATTCGCTTGGTGTTCCCAAAGCAATGACCCTGCCTCTGCTCATTAAGGCGAGACGATTACAATACTCGGCTTCTTCCATATAGTGGGTGGTAACAAAAACTGTTACGCCCTGCCCAGCAAGGGTGTTAATGAGATCCCAGAAGCTGCGTCTGGAAAGCGGGTCGACTCCGGATGTGGGTTCATCCAAAAATAGCACGGGAGGTTCATGAATCACCGCACACCCAAGGGCAAGCCTCTGTTTCCACCCTAGAGGCAGGGCTCCCGTGAGTGTCGATGTCTTGTCAGTTAGGCCGGCCATTTCCAGGACCCACTTTTCCCGTTCCTGTTGCCTCACGCCTTCAAGACCGTAAACGCCGCCAAAAAAGTCGATATTTTCTTTCACGGTCAGGTCTTCGTAAAGAGAAAATTTCTGAGACATGTAACCGATATGTTTCTTGATTTCTTCATGTTGAGTCGAGACATCCCACCCTGAGACTTGGGCTTGACCGGATGTAGGTCTAAGCAAACCGCACAGAATCTTTATTGTGGTCGTCTTGCCGGCTCCATTTGGGCCGAGGAATCCAAAAATCTCACCACGTCTCACCTGGAAACTAACGTGGTCCACAGCGACAAAATCTCCAAAGACCCTGGTCAACTCCCTGGCAAAAACTGCTACTTCCGCCTCATGCAATACAGAGTTCATGTGTTCCAATCGAGGTTATCTCAAACCTGATACATGTTTGGCTTTGCAAACGATTACTCGCGGGGCTGATCTCCCGTTACAAGGTCCTTCCGGGGAATGAGCGAAAGAAAGGCATCTTCCATTGATGGCACGATTCTTTTGAGCCCATGAATCTTCACCCCGGAATTCTCCAGCTTCTCGCGGACAAAAGCGGCTTCTTGCAAGTCCTTGAAACGGACATGAAGCCCGTCACCGAAGACATTGAAATCCACAATGCCGGGCATCCCTGATAACAGAGCCCGAGTTCCGCTCAAATCATCGGGGATTAGTTCCATCATGACACCATCGACCATGTCTTTGAGGGTCTTAGGTTCTCCGAGTTGAATAATTGTGCCTTGATGCATGAACGCAACTCGAGTGGTCCGCTCAGCCTCGTCAAGATAGGCCGTAGAGACCAGGATTGAGATTCCCTGTTTAAGCAGGTCATAGAGGATTTTCCAAAAATCACGGCGAGAGACTGGATCAACTCCATTTGTGGGCTCGTCCAATAACAAAAGATGAGGAGAGTGAATAAGTGCACAGGCCAGTCCCAATTTTTGTTTCATACCACCTGAAAGAGCGCCGGCAAGCCTATCTTTGAAGGGGCCGAGGCGACTGAAACCAAAAAGAAGCTCGATTCTGGGACCGCGATTTTTTTTAGGAACCCGAAAAAGGTCAGCGTAGAAGATCAGGTTCTCCATGACCGTCAGATCCTGATACAGACCGAACCGCTGGGGCATGTAGGCGATATGTTCTTTTATTCTTTCCGGATCATGCACCACAGAGATTCCATTGATCCAGGCATCGCCGCCCGTCGGCTCAAGTATTCCGGCAAGAATTCTTATAGTGGTAGTTTTGCCAGCCCCATCTGGGCCTACCAGGCCGAAGAGTTCGCCACGCATAACCGTGAGGTTGAGATCGTGTACCGCCTTGGTCTCACCGAAATCTCTGCAAAGCCTCTCTGTCCGAATTACACATTCATCGCTTACCCCATTAGGAAGACTGTTTCCCAAGATTTTGCCCTCCTTTGGGTTCGGGAGTCTGTCCATTCGTAATAATATAGCCTTCCGCGGGCATACCTATTTTCAGGTCCTGATGAGGATTCTGGATGGTGACTTTTACGCGATAAACCTGCTTTACTCGCTCCTCCTTAGTTTGAACATTTTTTGGTGTAAACTCGGCTCTTGAAGAAATGAAAGTGACTATGCCAGGGTAAATCTTTCCCGGATACGTATCGATTGAGATCTCACCCTTCTGACCCAGTTTAATCCTGCCAAGGTCCCGCTCGCCCACGTATCCTTTGAGCCAGACCTCATCGATTGCGGCCACTGTCACTACGGTTGCGCCCGGCAAAACTACCTCGCCCACCTCGCTGGCTTTCACCAGCACCACCCCGGAGATGGGGCTCCTGATTTCCGAATGTTCAATATCCAACTCAATCCTGTTCAGCTCCCACTTGGCCTTTTCCCATCTCGATCGGGCTGCGCGAATCTGCTGTTCTCTCGGGCCTGTCTCGAGTTTAAGCAAGCCTTGCAGAGCATTATTATGTTCTTCAGTAGCCACCCTCAAAGCCGTATCTCTGATATCGAACATAGACGGAGAAATTGCTCGTTCTTTAAATAGAGGCAAATACCTTTCGTACTCATCCCGGGCGTTTTTAAGTTTGCTTTCAGCAGCCTTTACCTGGGCGCGAGCCATTTCAATCTCTTCCTTGCGCGTGCCTTCCTCCAGTTCATCGAGAACAGCCCTGGCGTTGGCAATTTCCGATTGGGCCGCACCTCTGAAAGCCTCAAGAGTGTCCGTATCGAGTGTCGCAACCACTTGGCCTTTCTTGATCCTGTCTCCCTCGTCCACCGGACGCGTTATTACCTGTCCAGAAATCCTGAATGACAAATCAACCTCTATGGCCTCGATGTTTCCGCTGACAAAAACCTTTCCATCCGAATCTTTCTTGACTCTGAAATAATACCATCCAGCAGCCGCACCTGCGGCTAGAATGAGAACTGTCACAACCGCCACAATCTTTAACTTCATGCCTGGTTTCCTTGCGGCACTGCCATGCCGCCTGCTTTTCTGGAATAATTGCGCAACAGACAGAGTACTTGAAGGCAATAGTATCAGCAAATGGATACTGTCTCAAGTTTTTCACTTTTGTCAGACAGTCAGACTTAAGGCTGAACTGGGACGAGTGGGCTGACGAGAAACCATAGCGATTTTCGCGAGGCCTAGCCAGAGGAGACAAGTTATTAACTTTTAGGTTAATTTATGCCAAATAAATGTTATGTTAAACGTCAATTGTCCATAATATATAAATTTATGATTTAATGTTGACAACCACAAAATGTTGTGGTATCCACGCCCCGTGAACTATAGGTTGCAGACGTGGGCGTAGGAGATTTAAGTGTTTGGAAAAGTCATACAATTTAGAAAAAATGGCTCCAATCCAAAGCAGGGGGCAGACTTACCTTCCGAGATAACACGCCAGTTTGATTCAGAAGTTTTGGTTAAAGGCTTGCAACTCGCAGAAGGTTCGCGAATTTCGCATATTAATTTTGGAAGAGAATCCTACTTCGGCCTCGTCTCCGACTCTTCCGATAAGCCGGTGAACGTACACATTGTCCTGGACCCTGTGTCCAAAGTTCTTACAAGGGCTACATGCGGTTGTTTTCGATCATGTACTCGTACCTACTGTCACCACATAGTATCCTTTGTCAGATACATTCTCAGACCTGATCCCGATACTGGAAAGCTGACAACTCTAGGCGAGGATTTTCAGGACAGTTT
>CAIXMD010000463.1 GCA_903920415.1 uncultured Desulfomonile sp. | reverse complement strand
GGGCAGTACTTTGTCGCATCGGGATGCTACGTACTCTTTGGGGTGGGTTTCCCGACCATCAACGAAGATATTTGCACCAATTACCTTTTTAAAGACATTGAGAAGACATACGGTGGGAGATGGGACTTCGTGGAGAAGGATCCTTACGAGATGGCCAGGCGCTGTATCGCTCACATTGACGCCAAGAGGAAAGCCCTCGGTATTGACAAGGCTCGCGAGAGGGTTCTGATGGATATGGCCATGAGGCGAGAAATAGCCGGATAATAGGTGAGTTTCGGCTGCCAAATCGGGGAGGGTTCCGGCCCTTCCCTTCGAATAGTCCAGAGTTCTTAAAGGAGGATATAAACAGTGTCCAAGATCGTAGCAGCAAATGTCATAGCCGGTGCTCACAAGGTCTACGAAAAGACCAGGAAAAGATACGAGAAGGCGGTTCAAAAATTCGGTAAAAAGCAAGAGGTCGCCTTCCCCAACACTGGCTATTACTTGCCGGTAATTTACGGAATTTTGGGCTTCCCGGTGAAATGCCTCGGGGACTGTGGGGTAGTACTAGACCGGGCAGAGCAACTTATTCCACCACTGGTCAGGGAAAAGACGCATCTGCCGTACTTGGGGCCTGTCCTTGATGCGGGTATGGCGTCACTATTCAACTACGAGATTTATGAGGCGATTCGTTACCTCGAAGAGCCTGATTTCTATCTTCCCGCAGAAGACCCGACCGATGAAAAGTTATGGTTGGGAGCTGCGGACGATGTCATCCTGAGAAAAAGGGGCGTGGAGTTTGTTGACGGCACAGCGCCGGGTTTTGCCGCAGTAGTCGGATCAGCCCCAACGAAAGAGATAGCAGCGGAAATGGCCCTCGAACTCCAGAAGAAGAATCTTTACGTGTTCATGGCCGCCGAACATAACGGCACAACATTCTCCCAGCAACTTCGAGAGGCGGGGGTGCAGATCGGATGGCCGACACGCCTGGTTCCTTTTGGCCCGGACATTTCGTCAGCCATCTTCGCCGTCGGTTTCGCCACGAGAGCGGCTTTAAGCTTCGGAGGTATCGAGCCTGGCGACTTCCGGAAAGTCCTGATCTACAATAAGGACCGCGTTTTTGCATTCGTGTTGGCGTTGGGTGACGTTTCGGACGAGTGGTATGCCGCTGCGGCAGGGGTCATTAACTACGGTTTTCCCACTATAGCTGATACGCCTATTCCCCAGATTCTGCCTACTGGTGTTTGTACATACGAACACGTAGTGTCCAACATCCCGCACAAAGACATCGTCGGCAAGGCAATTGAGGTCAGAGGCCTCAAGGTAACTGTCACCGATGTCCCTGTTCCGGTCGCATATGGTCCGGCTTTTGAGGGTGAAAGAATCCGCGGTGAAGACATTTACATGGAGGCTGGTGGCGGAAAGACTCTGGCTGTCGAGCTTACCCTGATGAAGGATATGAACGATGTAGAAGACGGGCATGTCGAGATAATTGGCCCGGATCTGAAGGACATCCAACCCGGTACACGCATGCCTCTAGGCATCCTGGTGGAAGTTGCGGGCCGCAAGATGCAGAGCGACTTCGAGCCAATTCTTGAGCGCCAGATCCATCACCTTATCAACTATGCTCAGGGACTCATGCACATCGGTCAGAGAGACATTGCGTGGGTCCGCATCGGGAAAGGCGCATTTGATAAGGGCTTCAGCCTCACCCACATAGGTTCAATTCTCCACGCAAAGTATCATCAGGACTTTGGTTCCGTTCTGGACAAGGTTCAGGTGAAGATCTTCACGGAACAGGCAAAGGTGAATGAGCTGCTGGCAAAGGCTAAGGAGACCTATACGGTAAGAGATGCCCGTGTGGAAGGAATGACCGACGAAGACGAGCCGATTTTCTACTCCTGCACTTTGTGTCAGAGTTTTGCGCCGTCTCACGTCTGTGTGGTCACACCGGAGCGCACGGGCCTTTGTGGTGCATATAACTGGCTGGACTGCAAAGCATCGAACGAGATCAATCCTACCGGTCCCAACCAGCCTATTGAGAAAGGTAACGTGATCGATCAACGTTTGGGTCAGTGGGAAGGTGTGAACGCCTTCGTGCAGCAGGCGTCTCGTGGAAAGGTCCAAAAGTATAACGCCTATTCAATTATGGAAGATCCCATGACTTCCTGCGGGTGTTTCGAGTGTATTGCT
>CAIXMD010000462.1 GCA_903920415.1 uncultured Desulfomonile sp. | reverse complement strand
GGCAACGTAGACTTTTTGAAAGAGATGGTAAGAACCGGAAATGGAGTGACTATGCTTGCCAGGATGGGTGCGGACCGTGATCTAGCCTCAGGGAATCTTATAGCTCTACCGCTCAGGGAGGGCCCCTTTATCTTGGACATCGACATCGTAATCAATAGAGAAAGAACGCTTTCCCATGCGGACGAGGAATTCCTGAAGGTGCTCATGGGCCGGTGACCCATCAGTGGATCCAACAGGCAGAGCCGAGCAGTCAGAGTAGCCTATTTCAGAGAATTCCCGACACTTACCAAGCGCATGCTTTGAGTCTGACCTTTGTTCAGAAACTTGACACTGCAGGCTTTGCAGCCTTAAACAATACGCCCATTGTACAGGAGAGCTACGAAAACCTGTTCTAGATTGTACTTTGTCATTTTTTGCGCCGTCAATTGTTATCAAAAAGGGTCGGCTTCTAAAGGAGAAGGCGCGTGATACCTTTGCGAGACAAAAACGCCTCCGGGACCGTGCCGGTAGTAGTCATAGGCCTCATTTTTCTCAATGTTCTTGTTTGGTTCTTTGAATTGTCGCTCGGGCCGACTCTTGGAAATTTCCTTTTGTACTACGGGGTGGTTCCAAAAAATGTGGTCTCCCTTTCCGGACAGTCCGGAGGGGTCTTTTCGAACGCCATAGTGCCCGTTTTCTCATCCATGTTCATACACGTCGGATGGGCGCATATACTCTTTAACATGTGGTTCTTATGGATTTTCGGAGACAATGTGGAAGACCATATGGGTCACTTCAGATTCCTCATTTTCTATCTTCTCTGCGGTATTGGGGCTGCTCTTGCCCACGTGGTTGTTCATCCACAGTCGCCATTTCCCATGGTGGGAGCCAGCGGCGCTGTTTCCGGAGTCTTGGGCGCCTATGCCTTAAGTTTCCCTAAGGCCCATATAACTACGTTTATTGGGATCTGGCCCTTCGAGGTGCATGCTTTTGCATTTCTCATCTTCTGGTTTGTCATACAGTTGCTTCCGGGACTCGTTGAGCTTGGAAACAGCCGGAATGAAGTGGCAGTAGCCTACTGGGCTCACGTGGGCGGGTTCGTCATAGGAATGGGTCTCGTCTGGATCTTTCCAAAGCGTGCCGGTTTTTTGGATCGTTCAGACCTGGAATAAGTGAAATTGGAGCCGTAATTTTTCGAGATAACGCAACATGTCGTCTGAGGCCGTCCACCGAGTGTCTAGGACAATTCATTTTGATTGTCTCGGCTCTCCGGTAATGTATAGGGCCTCTGGGCCCGGGAGCTTGTTTCCTGGGAACGCTGAAATTCGAAATGGTCTTAGCGTTCCGTGTACTACAAGTGATTCGGAAAAGCTTTTAATGAGTCTTTCAAAAGAGCCTCTTGCAAAACTCTTTAAGAACTGACGGGTAACACCAATGGTACATGCCCTGTAACGTCGATTTAAGGGATTGGAGCGATCATCAGTCCATAGTCACGGATTTCAAGTGAATTTTTTCATTTTTTGGGCACACCTATAGTGTTTGTTCACTATCTGTAATTTCTTTTAGGTGTTGATCAAGTTGCCAACTTGAGCAACTGATCAGCAAAGATGGCGAGCACCCCGAACATCAAATGCATTTTCACCTTCTGTGCGCCACGAACCATGATGTTGCGTGCCCCGAACTCTTCCTTTATCCGACTATTGAACCGCTCCGCCACCGTCCGTTCGTTATATCTGGCCGCTTCATGAGGAGCCATGGGGATAATGTCCTTACCACGCGAGTTCTTGTCGATGATAGGCACATGCCCAAGGCTCCTGCTAACTTGGTAGATCGACGCGGCATCATAAGCTGCATCCATCACATCATAAAGATAATCCACCCTGGCACTGGTCATCTTCATAAGCGGTATGGCGACCTGACTGTCGTGTACTGATGCAGAGGTCATAGCGACACTCACCGGCAGTCCGCAGTCATTTACATCCGTATGCAGCTTATAGCCAACCCAGATCTCTTTGTATCCCTTGGAGTTCTTCTTGGTACCCACATCGCAGATGACCGGTAATTCCCTGAGCGCCTGTTCGGCTGACTGATCACACTGGCGCTCCAAACGTTTCTGCTCCTTGGGGTCCGAGTGTTCTCCCTTGGCCGGTCGCCCTTTCTTTCTGGGAGCAGGTTTCGCTTTTGGCTGTTTTTTTGCCGGTTTCTCGCGTCCTTCTATGGCTGTTGAGTCTCGGGATATGTGGCCGACCAATACCGTTTCCAAGGTCCGTTCCACCAGTGCCCCATGCACCCTATCCCCAAGACCGCTCTCCGCAAATTCCCGAAATGCCCTGGAGAAAGTGGCCTCGCAAGGAATGTCTGAGACCCTCTCAAACCCACAGATACGACGCAGATTCGGTGAAGTCTTGAGCGCCTCAATCAGCGCTCGCGTGAAGGGATACCCATAAACAGCCTTTGCCACAAAAGACCTTGCTATCGATTCACGCCCACACAGCTTTCTTCCCAACCACTGATTGACAGTGCTTTTGGGAACAAATCTCTCAACCTGAATCAACTCCAGAATGGATACAAGCTGCTGTTCCTTGTCTGTTAGAGCAGTCTCCCAGCATTCCTCCAATATAGGAAACAGAGTTCGTTGCAGTGTTCCCATCAACCATGATATTCTCTTTCTAAGCTTCACTGGCGCCTCCTGTGACAAGGTGTCTTTTTCCTAAAAACACTATACCACGGGCTAGCCCGTGAAGCTCTCTTATATGCTATGCTAAAGCCACAAATTATACTTTTGCAAGAGGCTCTATAGATTAAATTTTATTTCTGTTTTGCTAGCGGATGTTGGTTTCTCGGAAGACCTTATCCGGGGAGGGTTTTTTGAATTATTCATGAATTGCTGTATGTCTGCGTACAAGGCTAGGTAGGTCCATGATTGTTTCGATTGTAATTCCTTGTTTTAACGAAGTCACAACCATAG
>CAIXMD010000461.1 GCA_903920415.1 uncultured Desulfomonile sp. | reverse complement strand
CTCGAAAACTGAAAATCCATCTGTCCGCCCGGAAGAGATTCTGGCGATAGCATCCTCAACAGGAATTTCTAGCAATAAGGTGATATCGGGGAGAGGCGCAAATTCCCTGTTGCACTCACTTATAGCGTTCGAGTCGGCACCGCGGGCACCCTGATATGCCGCAGACGAGTAAAAGTACCGGTCGCATAGTACTATTCTCCCGTTTCTGAGTGCCGGCAAGATGATTCGTTTTACATGATCGCGGCGATCTTCCGTGAAAAGCCGCGTCTCCTCTTCGAGTTCGGGCCGCCGTTTCAGCGATCTTATCACTGATCCTACGGGACCATCGGATGGCTCAGAAGTCAGCAGGACATCGAGCCCTTTTCGCTCAAGCTTATCTGCAAGCAGTCTTGCCTGAGTGGTTTTTCCTGAGCCGTCGATTCCTTCAAACACGACGAGTAGTGGGCCGGTTCTGATGAAAGAAATGTTGCTATTGAGCATAGTCCCAGCGAAAGTTATTGATTTTATCCACAGTTTCCCTATGGGGTTTGAAGGGATTTTTCACGGGAGTTGGTACCGGTAAGCTGTGGGTTTCTGCAAAGGGGGTACCCCTCAACTTCAAGTTATAGGCCATTACCATCAAGTGTTCAAGGTTCACCGCATCAAGAATATTATAGGCCAGAAGCGTTTCCAACGCTTTCCTATTCCTGTTCGTTCTGAAATCATTCCACAGGAGGACGGCTGAATAACCATCGATTCCATTCAGGTCCTCCCTATCCAAACCCATCTGTTTCTCACATCCTTTCAGCCCGCCGGTATAACCTAGACTCCTGAGGACAAACCTCAAATCGATATGTGCTTGGTTCATCTTGATTCTCAAATAATTTTGAATAAACGGGATGTCGAAACACCTTCCATTGTACGTGACCAGCACGTTGTACCTACGTATATCCTCTTTGAACTTGTGCAGATTGTCTCCTTGAACATAGTAGAATATAGAACTTCCATCATACACCGCTATAGTAGTAATGGAATCCTCCTGTCCTGCAGTACCGGTAGTCTCAATGTCCAGATAAGCCGTTGTGTTCCGAAAGTCTCGAAAAAGGCGCCACTGGAGGTTTACCGGGAGGGATTCGGCAAAGTAATTCGGATTACCTTCGGCAAGATGGCACTGGGATTCTTCGATTCGTCGCTTCAAGAAATGGTGGTTCTGACCGGACGATTCCAGAAAACCATCCTTCATTACGTCATCCCAGCAAAGGATGCCCTTCGCCCACAACTTGTGCTCGGATTTGGATCCGATACCCGGTACATGACAAAATGTGTTTCTGAGCACTTTTTATCCTTTCATACATACTTCGTCGCTTCATGAATGTCATCGGAGAAGGTTACCGGCGGGTCTTCGGAGCGTGGTCAGGTCATGCTCACCGTGTTGTCCCTTCCAATTCCAATAGTTTTTTCTTAATATGCACTCCTGGACCGTATCCTCCCAAACTGCCGTCGGATCGTATGACACGGTGACACGGTATCAAAATCGGAATCATGTTCTTTCCATTAGCTAAACCAACCGCCCGATAAGCCCTGGGATTTTCAACGGCCCGTGCTATATTTGAATAGGAGCTGGTTTCGCCATAGGGAATCCGGACCAGTTCCTCCCAGACGCGGCGCTCAAATGGTGTTCCTTTTTCTGGGTCGAGACGAACAGAAAACCCTGAAGGGTTACCGGAGAAGTAATTATCAAGTTCCATAACCAACTTTTCAATCACAGGACTGACGGGAGAGGCATGTGATCCGGGATGATCCCCTACAAAGTTAATGCAGTGTACCCCTTTGATTGAAGCTCGAAGCTCCAGCCATCCGACTTGACCGGTATTGTAGTAATGCACATCAACCTTATGGTTCATACTGCGACTCTTATCCTTGTAAGTTTATAGCGACTATACCATAGTTGGGCGTGAAAGATGGAGCATTGCCTCTGTGCGTACTTTGTTTCTTGTTCCACAGGGACAAACAGTGCTTCATAAGCCTTGGATAATAATACATGACTTCCATTGAGGCAAAATGGTAATAGAGTTGAAACCGGCCGCAGAGTCGAGATAAAAGTACCTGCGCACTGGGATAAAAATCTTTTTTGGGTAAAGATGATAAACTTCAAATGAGTTGACAGTAAATGGGCATTCCAGCATAGTTGAAGAAGGAATTTCAGAATTGTCATGTTCTTATAAATAGTTGAACCCGATACATACTCCATCGATGCCTCCCTAATGTCGCAGGAGAATAAGAGAATTGCCGGAAACGGAAGAATTAAGACAAATGAAACTAATAAACCATGAGATAGAGCAACTGATCCGAAAAGCGGCTCTGGCGCTTGCGGATTCAGGGGCTAGAGAGGTTTACTTGTTTGGTTCTGCAGTTCGAGGGGCCATAAGCGAGGATTCAGACATCGACATTGCGGTTTCAGGCCTGCCCCCGGAGAAATTCTTTGAAGCAATGAGACGGGCTGCCAATATCCTTCAACGCCCCCTTGACCTGGTCGATTTAGATGAAAAAAATCTTTTCACCGATTATCTGAAGAAGAAAGGGAAACTCCAGCGTGTGGCCTGAACTGAGGGACGAGATCGAGTTGGAACTGGCCCAACTTCGGAGATTACTGGACGTCTTTTCAGGCATCCGGCGCATCGATGTGGAGAAAACCATGCCGATAACGTCCTTCGATGCCGACGACATTGACATGCGAGGTGGGCAGACCCCGG
>CAIXMD010000460.1 GCA_903920415.1 uncultured Desulfomonile sp. | reverse complement strand
TCGACGACCCTGACCGGAGCCCCACGATCCATTGCGTGTGCAAACAACTACTTCAGGCCATTCCCCAGCAGTTTCCCCATGATAAGATCCATAAACGCTTCCGTTTCCTCACGCGTAAATAGGCTCGCTGATCCTACCAGAATCAGGTTAATTTGGTTTCTGAAGACGTAAACGAACAGCACCAACCGTGTTCCGGAGTGGAGCTTATAACCGAACCCGTGAATCTCCTGTATACAAAAATCAGCGCTGGATGTGATACTGCTGTCGCCTGTGGGTCTGCCGTTTACGATTTTCGGCCAGACCGCTCCCAGCCAGGTAACGGCTAGAGAAAATCGGTGACGGTTCAGCACGAAATTAACGATCCTACGACGCATCCTGAATGGAAAGAATCTCAGGATCTGGATCATTCTCCTCACATTGTGCATAGAAGTGAGATCCTGTTGTTCTCGGAAGTACCTCATGCGCATACGTGCCAGTGATCGAAAGAAAGCGGACGGATCTTTTCTCTCTTCCGGCAGGGACCGGAAGAAGATAACCGAACTGTTATTGGGAGTCTCGAACCCTCGGAAGCGTCCCCTGGTGTTTACTGTCATTGCAGTGGTCAAGATACCGGGAGCAAGGTTGCGTTCCGCGTTCCACGTGTCGATAGCGAGATTAGAGCAAGCGGTGAGAGTGTCGATAAGGGAAACTCCGGTTTGCGATGCCGACCTGATAGCCAAAGCAGTCTGTTCTTCCGAAAGGATCCTTTTTGGAAAGTGCTGAGCCATGTCGCCCGACCTGCCTCTCCCCAGTGGTAGGGCAGGTTTCTCGAACATCTTCATTATGCCGCGGTGACTGTTAACCATTGCTTCCTTCCAGCCATTCTTATGAACTCTTACCGCCCTTTTCCTCGAACTGGAGATTGCATGGCCTTCGTTGGCCCAGTCAGGCTTTTGGCCTCTCATTATTTCATGGTAATGCATGATTATTTCTTTTCCGAATTCCGCGGCGGTGCCGGCATCGGCTGCGACATGATGGCAAATGTGCGCAATCACATAATGTTCATTGTGAAGCCGTATCAGGTGAATCTCAACTGCCACCTCCTCAAAGAGGTTCCAGTTTCTTTCAAGGCGTGGGCGTAACAGCTTCATTATACTATCCAGCAGAGGTCCGGACCTCTCAGCTTGGGGCAAATCAGTGATGAGTACCGGCACCGGAACATCGGGCCTATGCTCCCAGATAAGGTAATGGCGTCCCCAGATCCTCGTCTCCTTGAGGCAGCTTATCAATTTGGGGAAACTCTTGGAGGCGAGACGTGTAGCTTGTGTATAGGCTTCCACGTCAACTGGACCTGTCACCTCCATAGCTGATATGATTATGTTTTTTGTGTTGGCATAGGTTGAAAGAGCAATCAACTCCGATAAAAAGTCCACTCTTTCCGGAACATCCTGCATTTTCGCCTCATCATGACTATAAACGATAATGAGAGCCTCCTCTCCCATAAGATGCTCTTTCAAGATGGCTGCAGGGGTCTCTAAACCGTTTCCAGCTTCTATACTTCCGAGAAAAAGTATTGCTTCAGGCAGCTTGAGCGATCCACATACGTCGATGGATCCAGAAACCATTCGACCGCACTAAACGAACTTAAAAGAGAGTTGCCGTCTTGCGGAGTGAAGCAGAAGCCAATAACCTCATGGCCTTTTCGAACCTCCACCGTAGGTTCAACGATGACCGTTTGATTCAGAATCCTTCCGAAGTAACCATGATCCCTTCCGAAGGAGAATACTTCGCCCGCGGACTGCTTTTTTGTGAGGCTTATACGGTCGTCTACCCTGAACCTTTCCATGACCTCATCCTTGGTGACGGCTCGTTTCAGCTTGAGGGTGAAATATATGCAATGCATGTACTGCGTGTTCACTTTTAAAGCGGAAGACCACAAGTTGAGTTCGAGGGCTTTCGTGCGGAACAGATGATAAGCGTCTCTGGCATGGTGAGTTCCAAAAACAGGGTCTTCGTGTTTGCCCACCTCCGGTGAAGGAACAAATCCCTTGACCTGGCTTATGTCGTTGGATCGCCGGATGCACAGGAAGCGCGCTTCCTCCAGGTTGTCTTCACCATCCACCAGGGCTATCGTATTGATGAGTGCGCACAGGTTGTGGGTATTACAGCTCACTACCTGGATAAATCGATCCTTGCCCACTTCCAGGGCCTCGTCATTGATGCCCCTGGCATACATCTTCCCGAATCCGAATTCGCTGCCTTGAGCTATGAATCCCTTGGTCGTGGAAAGGTATTTCTCATAAAATACATTCTTGTTCGATATACCCACTCCGGAAGGAGTGCAGTCCACCACGACGTCAGCTTTGGCCAGCGCCTCCTCATGAGTCATGGTAGGCTTAAGCCCAAGGTTTTCGAAGTCCTTCATTCGATCTTCGTCCACTGTCAATTGTGCGCCTCTGGCTATGAGAGCCCTGATCTTGGGCACGTCCCTGGAAAGGGGGGAGCGTTTGTGAAATGTTATTTCGGAAAACCCTGCCGGATCTTTGAAAGAACAGAGCAATCCGATAAGGGGTTCTCCGATGGTTCCAGTTCCCACCACGTGGATCACGCCTTTGTCCTTGCCCATTGCACTCTACTCCTTTCTGAAAACTGCATGGATTTGACTGTACTGCCAGGGTAACAATTTTCTTGGCCAAGAGCAACAGTCGTTCCAGGTCAGGAAAACGGCAGGTAATTCTGGAGCAAAGTTTTTTTCACAGCGGTCTCTTTTCCCCTGATGTTTTCATTCTTGTTTTGCTCCAAATTATTCGGCTGCTCAGCCCCCGGATCGGAGCCGGCATCATTGCTCATCGGTTCGGAGGCTGATTCCACCCCCTGGTTTTCGGGGACTCCAGTCGAATCAACCCGTTCCTGGGGGGACATATCCTTTGTCGGCGCATCATTTTCTTGCGGTAGGTAATTGCCGTTGCTGATCCCACGGGCTTTCTGTACATCGACCGGAACTCCTCCGGAGGGTTTCCTCCGGCTGCGTCGCCGGCGTCCCTGTTTCACGGGTTTCTTGTCGTTGCTCTCGGCTGCCGGCTCTTCAGTCACTGTGGCAGCCTCTTCCTGAGCAAACGCTGAAGGCATGGAGGAGCTGGTCGGGACCAGGTCGCTCGTTGGCTGGTCCGGTGTTTCTTCCTTGATTGCTTCAACGGTAATCTCTTTGTCCGGCAAAGCTTGTCGCACCAGAATGGAAATGCGCGAAGCATACTGACTCTCAAGTTCCGCGAGCTGGGCCCGCATGTTGTTGAGCAGGTATTCGGCCACTTTTACCGGAACAGTTACCCGGATTTCGGTGGCATCGCCCTTGACAAGAAGGGATTTGATACGTCGAAAAATCGAGAGGGCCGAGGTCTCGGGAGATCTAATTCTTCCCCGGCCGTCGCAGAGTGGACATTCCAAGTATTCGCCGGTGCCCAGCGAGGACTTGAGCCTCTGGCGTGAAAGCTCCAGCAGGCCAAGAGCGGAGATGCGCATTACCTTGGTCTTGGCCCTGTCTTGCTTGAGCACGGCTTTCAGGGCCTTCTCTACGTCCTGTTTGTGATTTTTATGTACCATGTCAATGAAATCAATGACAATTATCCCGCCCAGGTCTCTCAGCCTTAACTGGCGAGCAATTTCCGGAGCAGCTTCCATATTGACATGGAAAGCAGTGTCCTCAATCCCCTTTTCTTTTGTTGCACTTCCCGAGTTGACGTCAACGGTGACCATGGCCTCAGTGGGCTCTATAAGAATGTAGCCCCCCGACTTGAGTTTGATTTTCCTCCGGTACACCTGCTCGATCTGTTCCTCAAGTTGATACTTGTTGAACAGCGGACGTTTTTCCAGGGACAATCTTACCAGATTCTCGTATTTGGGCATGACCTGGTGAAAAAAGTCTCGGGCTTTCTTGTAAACCTCTTTCTCGTCCACGAGAATTTCACTAATATCAGGAGAAAAATGTTCTCTTATGGAACGGATTACTATGTCGTGTTCCTTGTGCAAAAGAGCAGGAGCGGCTTGTTGGGCCACCTTGTTTTCAATGGATTGCCATAGTTTCAGGAGATAATCGAGGTCTCGTGAAAGTTCGGTCTTGGTTCTCCCCATCCCGGCGGTCCTAATTATAAAGCCCATATTCTCAGGAGGTTTAAGTTGCTGAAGGGTTTCTTTGAGTTTCTTGCGCTCCTCGTCGTCTTCGATTTTTCTGGATACCCCGCACAGGTCGGTGCCGGGCATAAGTACCAGATACCTGCCGGCCAGGGAAATGTTCGTGGTAAGGCTTGCCCCTTTCGTGTACCGCTCCTCCTTGTTGACCTGGACAATTACGTGGTCGTCCTTCTTGAACACATCCTGAACTTTGGGACGCCTGCGTGATTCAACAAAAGATTCGGGAAAATAGGAGGGGTGAATGTCATGAATTGACAAAAAACCGTTGCGTTGACCGCCATAATCTACAAAAACAGCCTGGAGTGAAGGCTCCAACCTGCACACCACGGCCTTGTAGATATTTCCTAGAGTTGCCTCGCGAGTCTTGATCTGGACATCAAGTTCCTCCAGTAAACCGTCGGAAACTACCGCGACGCGGCATTCTTCAGGATTACTGGCGTTGATAAGCATTTTTGTCAGCATAAGCTTCTTCTTTTCGTCATAGAATTAGTTGGTTCCTAAGAGGAACGAATACTCGATCCGTCTAAAAGGTTTTTAATTTCTTTCCACAATTCGTTTTTACCCTCCCCGGTGTGAGCGGAAAAGCCGACTACCGGGACGCTTCCTGCCAAGGTTTCCTTGATTGACCGCCGCATTGTGGTCATTTGGCTCCGAGTTATTTTATCCAGCTTGGTGGCAGCCACTATAAAAGGTATTTTGTAGTGCTTCAGATAACCAATGAGAACCATGTCGGATTCGGTGGGAGGACGCCTCGCGTCGACGATTGCCACAACTCCTGCCAGTTCTGAACGGGCCTGGAGATACGTTTCGATCATAAGCCCCCACTTTGCTTTCTCTGCAAGCGGAACAGCGGCAAAACCGTAGCCTGGAAGATCAACGAAAACAAAGCTCTCATTAATGAGGAAAAAATTCAGTGTCCTGGTGCGGCCCGGGGTCTTGGAGGTCCTGACGAGGTTGCGCCGTCCGAGAAGAGCATTAATCATGGAAGACTTGCCTACGTTAGACCGGCCGGCGAACGCAATTTCTCTGCGTTCACCCTCGGGATAATCGCGTTTTTTTTCTGCGGTTTGCAAGAAATTTGCTGTTATAACTTTCATGCTATGCAGCGCATGACGCCGCTTGAGTTCGGCCGTTCCCGAAATTGGGGGGAACCGTAAGAATTAAGGTTTAAGGAATAGTTTTTGAAATTGTTCACACTATGCGCATCGCACCTCAATTGGTTTGATAATCGTGGTGGCGGAGGTGCATGGGAATCGAACCCACCCAGAACGGTACTAGCGCCCTGCTTACGGTTTTGAAGACCGCGGAGCCCACCAGAACTCTACCACCTCCATACCCTGAAAACGATACCAACAAGCCATATCTCACCGGTATCAACTATGCTGGAATGCCCATTTACTGTCAACCCATTTGAAGTTGGTCTTATATTGTTTCGCAATTATTCCAGTAAGGCAGGCGATATGCCTCCTCCTCTACGAACGGCCAGACCTGACTTCCAGACCGAGGCAAACCGACAACCCTCCAAAGTTGCCAATTTTTGGGGAGAGGGTTACTTGATGAAATATTGCCACTGAAATTGTTTGAGCTGCAG
>CAIXMD010000459.1 GCA_903920415.1 uncultured Desulfomonile sp. | reverse complement strand
CGTGATAGCCTCGACCAAAGTCAAGAGAAGGTGAGAAGCCCATGGTATTAGAGATCACTCCAGATCTTGAGGAGATGGTTCAATCCATCTAACGAGGAGGACAATACGACAGCGAATCGGCAATTATTCGCGAAGCGCTGTACCTGCTAAGGCAGCGGGATCAACTGCGAAGGGATATTCAGGAGGGAATTGCGGAACTCGACCGAGGCGAGCGCATCCCGGGCGAGGAGGTTTTCCGTGGCCTAGAAGAGAAAATGGTTCGGCTGACCAAAGGCACCACATGAGTCACCTGCTAAGAGAGGACCTTGCACCTTACCTGAGAGGATTCCCCGTCCGCAATTACATAATCAACCTATTACGCTAAATAATAAGGACTTGCTCCTTGTATGATTACGGTTTGCTTTTTTTCTCAGCCCGTGTCATTTTTATGTTCCAGTCGCGTTTGGACCATTTCTAAGGAGATGCTTGTACAAGGAGGACTTGATGAATACGATTAAGGTAAGAGACCTGATGGCACCTTTCTCCCAGTGCCCAAAAGTGTCTGAAGATGCTACTCTGCGTGACGCTGTATTGTCTCTGGAAGCTACACGGCTAAAGGATGACCCATGGGAGTACAGACCGCGTGTGATATTGGTTTATGACAAAAACGAAAAGATCGTTGGAACGTTAAGGCATTTTGAGGTCCTGAAAGCTCTGGAACCTAAGTACAAGCACGTTGTTGAATCTCTGGAACCTAGCTACAGAGACGCTTTGAAAACATTGGATCCGGAGTACGATGAGGTCAGCGACCAGAAAGTGTTGTTTCGGTTGGGTTTAAATTCTGGTCTAGTTAATTCTATTATGGAAAATTACCACCTCTGGAATGAACCACTGCGGGAACTGGCAAAGAAGGCTGCAGTGTTGAGGGTAAGGGATATCATGTCATTTCCAGAGGAAGGCGAAATCATCGATCAGGGGGCGTCGATTAATCGTGCTATCCACCAGTTGCTTATGGGTAATTACCTTTCGCTCGTGGTGAGAGGGCCTGACGGTTTTCAGGGCATTCTGAGGCTGAGCGATGTGTTTAATGAAGCTTGCAGCGCTGTAAAACTCTCTGAGCTTTTGGAGAAGTCTTGGAACCTGCAAGCGGGATGGTGCCAATGTATTGTAAGCATTTTAGGATATTACAAAAACAAGTTCACACTGGATGGGTAACGGTTGATCTTAACGGTTTATGCATGCCGGAAAGGGTGAAGCGATGAACGCATCGGAAGCTTACAGCCGGTTGTCCGATCACAGTAAGCAGGTTTCTTATCTGGGTTCAGTCATTGCCTTGTTGCACTGGGACGAACGCACCCAAATCCCTTCGAAAGGTCATCCCCATAGGGTAGGCCAACTAACAGCCCTAGCCAAAATGTACCACAAAATGACTACTGATCCAGTAATCGGGGAACTTCTCTCCGTGGTAGAGATCCCGGACCTGACGTCAGACAAACTTTCAGTGGAGGCTGTCAACATCAGAGAATGGAGGAGGATTTACGACCGGGCTGTGAAGATTCCAGAAAAGCTGGCTGTGGAACTCGCCCGTGCAGCAGCGCAAGGGCAGGCAGTCTGGGAAAAGGCAAGACCTCAAGATGATTGGCCTTTGTTTAAACCTTACCTCGAACAGATCATAGCCCTCAAAAGGGAACAGGCTGAGGCCCTCGGGTACGAAAATGAGCCCTATGATGCATTGCTCGACAATTACGAACAGGGCGAAACCGTATCAGACCTCGAGCCGATCTTCGAACAATTGGTTACTGCCCTCGTCAAGTTGTTACATCGTATTCAGAGCAGCTCCAGATGCAGAGATTCTTCTTCCATAGAGGGACGGCGCTATCCAATCGTGGACCAGGAGGCGTTCGGGAAGGATGTGGCTCGTAGAATCGGGTATGATATGGAAGCCGGTCGATTAGATGTTTCTGCCCACCCGTTCACAACCGGAATTGGGCCAGGCGACGTCAGAATTACCACCCGTTACAAGATAGATTCTTTCACCGAGGCTTTTTTTGGAGTGATTCACGAGGCTGGACACGCAATGTACCACCAGGGACTACCTATGGAGCACTGGGGTACCCCGATTTGTCGACCTGTGTCACTGGGACTGAACGAGTCCCAAGCCAGAACTTGGGAGAACCTGATTGCACGCTCCGAGGCCTTCTGGAACTATTTCTACCCCCAGGCCCAAGCCAGATTCCCATCTCTAAGAGAGGTCTCCCGAGAAGATTTCTATTTCTCCATCAACTTGGTAACCCCGAGCCTGATCCGCACAGAAGCCGACGAAGTAACCTACAACATCCATGTACTGCTCCGTTTCGAACTAGAAGTAATGCTCACGCGGGGGGAACTGGAAGTGGAGGACCTTCCCGACGCCTGGAACATGAAAATGCAGAAGTACATCGGGCTGGTTCCTCCGACTCACAAGGATGGGGTCATGCAGGATATACACTGGTCATCAGGTGCTATAGGCTACTTTCCTACCTATACCTTGGGAAATCTTTACGCGGCTCAATTCTTAAAACGAGCTGAACAGGACTTGGGCGATCTGAATTCATCTATGGCAGGTGGCGATTTCACTCCGCTGCTTCTTTGGTTCCGAGAAAAGATACACTCGCAAGGATGCCGATATCTGCCGAGAGTATTGGTTCAGACCGTAACCGGTGAAGACCTTAACCCAATGTATCTAATTAATTATCTCGAACGCAAGTACTCAGAAATATACAAACTCTAGAAACTCCCCGCACAACCTTTGGCCTGGTAAATAGGACGACACAGAAGCCTGGCGAAGCATCTCAATGAGAGTTCTCACAGTGCTCGTTCACTATGAGCCGTCTCACCGTTTACCGAAGGAACCGGTGATAAGCTCCGACCAGTTGTCATCGCCCGTTTTAGGGGGACAACTGATGGAAGGATACTGCTTGACTTCGGTTTTCTGACGCAGCCCGAATAATATGCTGCTTTCAGAAGTGATCGGGGTGTCACGGAAATCCACGAACCTCAATAGGCGGCCCAGATTCAGATCCCACCACGTGTCGTTGAAAGGGATTATCTCCGGAACTTTGAGTCGGCTACCCCGTTCCAGGTCCCAGATGTATTCCGCAAACGGCCAGAATCTGTATTTTGCGTAAACAAGACAACCTTTTCGGTACCTTTTCTTGATCGTACTCATTTTCAGGAAGCTGCGTTCAGTAACGACTTCGTCATTTGATACTGATACGTATCCTTTTGAGTCGGTTGATGTGGATGCTTTCCGAAGGTCCTTTTTGGAAGAATAAAAGAATAAAATGCTCAACTCTTCTATGCCTCCGCCTGATCCATAGGTCACAAAAGGTCGGAAACTGTATCTGTGGTGCCCGGAGGCATAATGCTCATATAAAGTAAAGATGGGCCATAAAATGTGGGTGGAAGAAGAGTAGGAATCCTCTTGGCGGACATAAAGCGGAAAGGGAAGGGCAGTGTAGTCGGACGCCTGATCAGTACCGGGGTACTTGGTCATACGCTGGAAAAACGGCCAAAGCGCATATCGGTTGAAATAATCGTTGCGGATGGAATCCTCTCCGTACAAAGGCCAAAATTTAAAGGCAGATCGGCCGGGAGCACTGGAATATGTTATCAAAGGCCAAAGGAAACGAAATGTCCTGGCACCGTCTTCAGTGCTCTCGTAATAGAGAGGGAAAAGCAAGAAAAAGTTGTGGTCCACGCCATAACGTCGATGAGTGTAACCATAAAAGGGGAAAAACCCCCAATAATTTTGGCCGAGGTCTGATCTCCCCTTGTAAAAGGTCAGGCATCGGATGAAGCCTTCAAAAGGTGGGAGTTTGGACCAGCGACTCTCGAAGAAAGGAGTAAACCGCAGCTTGTAGCGAAAATGTGACTCCTCTCGGCACCCAAAAGGATAAAGGAAATCTATCCTGTCGTAACGGCCTGGAACTTTTGAATGAAAAAATAGGGGACCAAAACCCCACCCCTCTCCTATTGTCCAAGTCTGATCTGGTGCCCTCGGATCGATCGATCGAATCATAAGATCAGGATCGATCGCAAATACGGTTCCCTGTGTTTTCAGGCGAAAAAAATCATAGACAGAACCCGATACATTTCTGGGTTCCCCCGCGAGAATGGTGGTGAATAAGAAGATAATCAGTAGTCCCGTGTCTGGAACGCAAAATCGGCATGAAGGTCTCGTCTTAACATTTACAAAACCCAAATCCGGGGCTCCGATGTGTGCGGAATGACTTTGCACTACTGAATCCTGTGGATTCGACTTTCTGAAGTGGTTTTTGATCCAGGTATTTGGGTTTTCGAGCCTCAACATTGGACTCGGGACCTTCTACCTGAACATCGACCCAAGAATGATTGCTAGCGTGCTGATAGGAGTAGCTTCGGATACGTCTTCCGCCGTCTTGTTCATATTTCGGATCGCCCTGCGAGCCTCGTAATAAATCTCAGGATCGTTTACCAAGCGGCCAATGGTTCCTGATCCATTTTGAATACTGCTTGAGATTCCTCTCATTTCTCCTAAGAGGTTTTGGGTATTTCTGAAGAGAGATTCATCAGTAACGAGCTTGCCGAGTGTACCTTTTCCACTGCGGACGTCCTTGGCTAGAATCTCTAGATCTGATGCCGCCTTGCCAAACTTGTCACTTGCGTCTCCCATGCCTTTATAATATTTTTCTGCCTCATCCATCGTCCGGTTTATTTTGGTCTTGTTCCTGGTGACTATTTCATTGACACCCTTGGCTGCACTGTCTGTGTTATCAACAGTTTGGTTGATTTTTGCTTTGTTTCTATTTAATATCTCACGTAAATCTTTGAACACGGAATCGGAGTTATCGAGAACCCTGTCGATCTTTTCAGACCCCTTTTCTTCAATGATCTGTTTCCGAACTTCACGAGTCACAACCTGAAGATTCTGGGCTATGATTCCAATACTTTCCAAGACTTTCTCCGGGTCTGTAGCTTCGAAAACCAGGGTCATTTCCTCGCCCGGCTTTAACTTGCGGGCATTCGGTTTCCCTGGCTCAATGATAAGGTACTTGTCTCCCGCGAGTCCTTTGGACTTTATGAAAAGTCGAGATCCTTCCGGTATACTGTTGCGGTAAGCATCATTGATCAACATTGTGACGGCAGCTTTCCCGCTCTCTGGATCAAACTGGACCTCTTTCACACTTCCAATCTTGATGCCCGCTATCTGAACCTGCGCATCTTTTGTCAGGCCCTCAATCGATCTGAAACGAGCCTTGAGAACAAACCCGTCTTTCACACCGACATCCAATACCTTGAACCAGACGTACGCAAATATGGCAATTGAAGCGAGGAAAAATATTCCCACTTTTGCTTCCACGGAAAATCTATTCATTCCGAGAATCCTCAGTTGTTTTATTCAATTGATAGTGGCCCATCCGATGAACCAGTCATAAACTGCTTGACTGCAGGATCGAGGCTGTCCCTGATCTCCGATGGAGAGCCTCTAGCAGCAATCCTGCCATCGAAGAGCAACATAATCTCGTCCGAGACTTCCAACACTCCCTGAACGTCATGGCTCACCAGGACATACGTTATGGAACTCTCGGAATGGGTCTGTTCAATGAGTCTGTAAATAGCCGACTTGGTAATAGGGTCCAGGCCGGTCGTCGGCTCATCAAAAAAGACAATTTCAGGTTCCAGGGCCAAAGCCCGTGCGAGACCGACCCGTTTTCTCATTCCTCCGGAAAGTTCTGCCGGAAATTTCTCCTGATGTTCTCTCATGCCGACATTGGTAAGTTTTTCCACCACGATCTCCTGAATCGTGGTTTCGGAAAGATTTCTGTGTTCCCGTATAGGGAAGGCAACGTTTTCTCTGACAGAAAGAGAATCGAACAGTGCACCCTCTTGAAAGAGTACACCGAATCGGCGCCGGATCCTGTTGAGTTGCTTGGGTTTCATTCCCACTATGTTTTCGCCGTCGACCAAGATTGCCCCACGATCTGGTTTCTCCAACCCGATCATGTGCCGCATGAGAACAGACTTGCCGGAACCGGAAAGCCCCATTAAAGTCGTCACCGAGCCAGTTCGGATGTCGAAGGTGACACCGTTAAGAACTTGCTGGTCTCCGTATCTCTTGTAAAGTTCTTCCACGTGGATCATCGGCTGCCTTCAAGTGGTCTCCAGGTCAAGTAGACCGGAACATCATAGCGGTTATCATGTAATCGGAAATGAGGACCAGCACTGCAGAGACAACCACCGACCTCGTTGTCGCTATTCCTACTCCACGGGCCCCTCCTGTTGAGTAGAATCCCTCATTACAGGCGATCAGAGAAAATATGAGTCCGAACACGAGCGACTTCACAAGGCCGTGGACAATGTCATCCAAGTCCAAATAATAGCGAATCCCTGACATAAACATTCCGGGATCGATTCCGAGATAATTGGTCGCTACCAGATATGCTCCAACCATTCCTGAAAAGCTGAAAACAAGAGCCAACAGGGGGAGTGTTAAAGTTGCAGCAAGAATTCGTGGCACAACGAGATATTGCACCGGCTCGACTGCCATGCTGGACAGGGCGTCTATTTGCTGAGTGTTTCGCATGCTCCCTAGTTCAGCAGTAATTGCAGACCCCACACGTCCGATGATCATAAGGGCTGAGATTACGGGGCCAAGTTCACGTGAAAGAGCTAAAGCAACTGTGGCTCCTAGCATGGACTCTGCTCCGTACCGGTGAAGGCCGTTGTATCCCTGTAAGATACTGACCATTCCGGTAAATGCCCCTGTCAGTACGATCAGCAGTACCGACTGAGCACCAACGAAGTTCAACTGCGTTAGGAATTGTACAACACGAAACGGCGGTCTCACAAGCCACGCAATGCTCCGCCCAAACAGGATGATTATGCGACCAAATCCTTCACAAACAATCAAAAGTTGCTCAAACAGCCCCCCGACAATGGATCGAATAATAGAAAAAAACCGTGAACGAGTTGTATTGGAATTATTTTTCAATGAAGAGTGATCAGAATTTTTAGCCGTATTAGTCATTGATTCCAAAGCCTTCAAACACTCACTGCCGAATGGCTGCAAAGACCACCGACAGAGCAATAATTATATTAGTAAACAGAGGTACTATGGTCGATACATTCTAATAAATTTATTTAGATAATGTCAATATCTTTCTGATAAACAATATATTATCAGGACACAACTACTCGAATCTCACGTGCGAGAGACTGTCTAATGTTTGAGCTGAGAGTAAAAACCCATTGCAAGCAATGTGATGTGGTGATATGGTGAGATTTCTAGACAAAAAATAGTAATTTTATCAATAAGATAGGAAACATCCATGCCGCGCGCGGACTTTGTTCATCTGCATTTACACAGCCAGTATTCTCTCTTGGACGGGGCCATCCGGATTCCCGAT
>CAIXMD010000458.1 GCA_903920415.1 uncultured Desulfomonile sp. | reverse complement strand
CTCTTGTTTTCCTATGATCGCCCATCAAGGATCTCATCTCAGGAGATCTTACGGCGCAGTACTTGTAGGGAGCGCCGTTATACTTGCAGCAAGCTTCTTCACCAATACCGACCGGATTTTTCCTCTCAACATAGACCAGTACAAGGCCCTGGCTTACGTCCAGCGACTGGTTCAGCAGGGAAGCGCTGAAAACAAGATCACCCTCCACGGCCTCCGTGGGAGGGTGGATCTTTTCGCCGGCCCCCATTTCCATGCGCTGCTCTCCTTGAATTCAAAAGTTCCTCCACCGCCGCTGGACATCATCTTGAGAGACGGTTTTCAAGTCGGATCCATCCCTTCCATTAACAGCCTCTCCCAGGCACGTTTTCTGGAAGGAACCCTGTTCTCATTTCCCTATAAGCTCTTGAAGCCGAAAAGAGTGCTGATTCTGGGTGAGGCCGGAAGTGTATACTTATGGCTGGCCAGGTTGAGCCAGGCCGATTTGATCGTCCTGGTCCAACCGGACCGAAATATCCTCAATGTGCTTGAAAACCACCACAGCAAGGTTCTGGAGGATCCGAGAATCCTGGTCGAATTCAAAGAACCGCGGGCGTTCCTGGACACGACTGATATGACTTTTGATATCATTCATCTTGCAGGACTGGAGGGGTTTTCCCCTGGCTCCTCCGGTATAGGTGGCCTGCGGGAAGACTATCTGGCCACGGTAGAAGGATTCGGTAGATGTCTGGATATTCTCTCGCCTACAGGAATGGCCTGCGTCGTAAGGGGTATCCAGGAACCGGCCAGAGACAACATCAAAATCCCCGCAACCTGGATTGAGGCACTCGAAAAAAGAAAGGTCGATGACCCATCAAACCAGATTCTCATGGCCCGAGACGAGTTGGCTTGTGCAACCTTTGCTGCAAAGTCTCCTTTCGGCCCTGAGGCAGTGGAAACATTCCGGCAAACGTGCCGCGATATGTCGTGGGACACTGAATGGTTCCCAGGTATTCGTCCTGAAGACACCAACCGGATTCACGTCCTACCTGGGCCGGAAGGCTCTTCCGTATCCTGGTATCACTATGCCATGGAAGAATTGTTCTCCTCTCGGAGAGAAGACTTTTATCGAAACTGGGTATGCCATATTAGGCCTGCAAGTGATGATCGACCATTTTTTCACGATTTTTTTCGAACAGCCTCCTTTTCTCAGCTTAGTGAAGCCTTTGGCCCGCTTTGGCTTGCCCGTTCGGAGATGGGATTTCTGTTGCTTATCATTTCTGCAGTCTGGACGGCAGTCACTGCAAGCGTAATGCTTCCAGGGCCGATTGTGCTCCTGAAACGAAGCAAGACTTCTCCTTCTTTGTCCCTGATCATCTGGATGGTGGTCTTTTTCGCAGCCATCGGAACAGGTTTCATGCTCCTGGAAATGAATTTTATTAAATGTTTACGAGATTCCTTGGCGATCCCATTTCGGCTGCTGCGCTTGTTTTGGGGGGTTTTCTCTTTTTCGCGGGCCTGGGAAGCATGGCTCAGCCATTGCTAACAGACAGACTTCCTGGTGGAATTACTGCCGTGACTTTGGCTGCAGTAGTCATTATAATTCTCGATGCCGCTGTTTTGCCGGGAGTTTTTGAGATTGGGGCGGGATTCTCCCCATTGGGTAAAATTTTCTTGGGGCTTGGATTCATGGCGCCTTTGGCCTTTGTGATGGGGGTACCCTTCCCGTGGGGACTTTCAGT
>CAIXMD010000457.1 GCA_903920415.1 uncultured Desulfomonile sp. | reverse complement strand
TTTGTAATAGAGGTCGGAACCAAGTTCCCTGTCGTAGACCAGGCCCACGCTGTACTGGGAAGCGCTCTTCCTGGCATCGATCCTACCTCGAATCGGACTGACAGTTGGAGAATTCAGTGCCAGAAGGTCAGGCAGATCGTAGTTCTCGATTCGGTATCCGAGTCCTATGATCACCCTGTTCCACAAGCGTGTCTGATTCATGAGGTAATAGCTCAGGCTCTGTCTGCGACCTTGTTGTTGCATATTCACGCTCAGACTTGGCGGCCAACTCGTGCCATCGAATGCCCTTGCCACTCTAGTAAATTGTCCGTCAGCATGATCATTTCCAAGCACGAGATCGTTTCTCAAGATCCCTGCTTCGTCGGTTCTACTGTATTTGAGTATGAGCCAGACATCTGTCCATCTTTGATCGCTCACCGCAAGATCCGTAAACATTCCTCGAATGCTCCGGTCATACCTCCTCGCTGTAGCGGTAACATCGAGGTTTCCTAAGGCCCCACCTGTGTAATGGAGCTTAGCTATGGTCATGTTGTCCCGCCGCTCCTCAGAAAAATTGTCGAAAGGCCTTAGCCCAAAAGCGTCTAAACTGATGCTTCTCGTGTCTCTGGATTCCCATCTAGCTTTGTCTATTGCCTCAGAGCTTCCGAGCCTTTGATCAGAAATTAAATGGGATATGTCGAAGGTGAGTCGAGGGGTTATCCTCCAGTTGAGGCTGCCCTGAACATTGGTCAGCGCCCACGGACCAGTCCTGGTTACGGGCTCGGGGTAGTCGTTGTTGCCGTAGTAAATGCGCCATCCTTCCTGGGAGTACCGACCCATGAAAATCCCTGCCGCCAAGGATTCACGGACCAGATTGGCGGCAACCCATTCCCTGTCGGTTCCCCAGGAACCGCCTTCGGCGCCGAAAAACAATCCCGGATTCTGGCGAGGCTTCTTCATGATGATATTTAGCGCACCACCGATGGATTTGTCACCAAGAGGTATGGTGGCGTCTCCTCGCGTTACCTCAACCCGTTCGATGAGTTCCGGGAATATGAAGTTAGTGTTCGCCTCCGTTCGGGGAATGTTGAGGTTCACTCCGTCGAGGAGGAGGGAGACCCTATTCACTGATTCATTGGAGAATCCTCGGATCACGACCTGCGCGTCAAATGGATTCCCTGCGAATCCTGAAGACCAGAGTCCAGGCTGGCCTTGAACGACTTCGCTCAAGCCGCCCTTTCCCTGGGCATACACGCCCCGGTTGTCCACTACGCTGATTGATGAGGCGACGGTCGAAATATTAGCCGGAACTCCCGTACCCGAAATGACTTCGCTTTTGGTCAGCGAGTAGTCGGAAAAGGGCATTCCCGATGGAGTAGACTGATCGTACCCAAAACCGCCTTGCTCTTGGCCGGAGGTTTGTTGAGCGGCTCGCCTTTGAGTCGAAGACGCTTCAATCTCCACAGGAGGCAGTTGTGAGGGGGCCGATATTTCCTGATCCTGTTGCGCAAAAAGGTCTGTGACGAGAAGCGGCAGCCCACCTGCAAGCGT
>CAIXMD010000456.1 GCA_903920415.1 uncultured Desulfomonile sp. | reverse complement strand
CGGGTCTCTTGTCCTTAGTGACGGTTTGCGCTAAGAGAAAGGAGTATGAATACAGATAAGACTAAGGAAAAAGTGCATTCCGTGGAGGCAATCAATCTGGCAGGCGATATAAAGAATGAATCCAACCCTCACCAAGTTTCAGACGCGCTTCAGCCAAAAAAAAAGGCAGGCATAGTGAGGGGGTTTGTCTGGCCGGCGTTCAGGGTCCTGAGCTACGGGGTTTTTCTGGCTATAGTAGTGGCGCTCATCCTTTGGGGACTGGAGACTCTGGCCAAGTACGGATTGCGACGTACATATCTTGGTGCGGTTTATCCTGACGACATTACTATGGCGCGCAGCGATTTTAACAGGCCTGTTTCTCACTACGACTATGATTTCGTACCTGGTGTTTGCCTCGAATACAACATTCTTAAAGGAAATAGTTACGAATACGCAAACAATGCGGGTTTACGCGATCCGCGTGATATCTCGCGAGAAAAGCCTCCAGATGAATACCGAATCTTCCTGACAGGCGGCTCAACCGCTTATGGGCTTGGAGCAATTGGCGAGGCCGCTTCTGCAATGGGATGGTATGCTATAGAATACCGTGAGACCATCTCCCACATGATGGAGATGATTCTTAACGCCACCGCACCCATACCTGGGAAGAACATTCGGGTGTACAACACGGCAGTATGGGGTTACGCGTATCAGCACAACCTTATGCGCTACCTCGCCAAGCTGAGGCGCTACAACCCCGACCTGGTGGTTTCCTTTGACGGTGCTAACGAATTGCCTGCGGTAAGTAAATTGACTGAGGACTGGGATTATTTCCGCGAGGGTCAATTCAATAATATCCTCAGAGACATATATGCGTACAATAGACCGGGACTTGCTTCGTATCTCACTTTGTGGTTTAAGAACAATACTTTCTTGATGACCTACATCTGGGCAGGGAGAGACCTTTTCCAGGAGCTTAACCCGGAGGTTCGACAGCATCCCGGTGTAGCCGAAGACGTGAAAGCGGGGAAAAAGGCAGTGTCGACGTCCGTTGAAGAGAGATCGAAGCTACTGGATAGAAACATTGCTACCGTTGTGAGGATAGTAGAGAATTATCACAGCGCTCTTCAAAACGATGGCGTTCCCCATATACTGGCTTTGCAGCCCTGGTTTTATTCGTGTAAGAAACCGCTGCATGAAAAAGAAAAAATTCTTGCAGGGATGACGGGATATCGTGAGTATTTTGGGATCCCGTCGGATCGAGTGTACAAATTGCTCATCGACAAGATAAGTGAGAGCGCTGGAAACAAAGGGTATTTTCTGGTTGACTTCTCCGATTACTTTGACGATGTATCCGAGTGGGTTTTCACGGATTGGTGTCACCTGACTGCGGGGGCCAACTACCTTGTGGCAAAAGAGCTTTCCAATCTGATTAAGGAGCATTTTTTCGGCCGGCCTCTCAACGAAGGTGACAGTACGAAAAACAAGAATGAATTCTTCTGGGACCTGGCTGCGTCAGGGAGCATAATTTATGCGCCTCCGCCCGATGCTCCGCAAAATCAACCGAAGAACATGCTTTCCGGATATCCTGGCGAAGAACTCTATTCGTCACGAGATTTAACTCACGAGGAGAGAGCGGAAGTGGTTGTGGACCTCGGGGAGGTTCATCCTTTGAGTCGTCTGCGACTTGTCTGGGGGGATGAAGACTCTGTACCCAACCAGTGGGATGTGGAAGTGTCAACCGATGAAAAAACGTGGCACCCCTTTGTGCATGGATCAGGCTATAAGACGGACAACTATTCACGCTGGCCCGGCTTCGAATATTACGCGGCTGAACCCGTCCAGGCGAGGTATTTGAAATACAAACCCTTGGACGATTCCAAGCCGGTAATTGCTTTGAGATCTTTGAGTGTATTCAGGTAGGGACTCATGTACATAATCGGATTATCCGCCTTCTATCATGATAGTGCGGCCTGCCTCGTCATGGATGGAAAGATCATCGCAGGGGCGCAACAAGAGCGCTTTTCTCGGGTCAAACACGACCATCGGTTTCCACATGAGGCTCTTGCCTACTGCATGAGGGAAGGGGGCATATCCGCTGAAGACATAGATTACGTAGTATTTTACGATAAACCCTTCATAAAATTCGAGAGGCTTCTCGAAACATATACCTCTTTTGCACCAAGAGGTTTGGCTTCGTTTCTGATGGCCATGCCTCTGTGGCTCAAGCAGAAACTTCACATTCCCGACCTGATAAGAAAAAGTATGGGCTATAACGGGAAAATTCTTTTCCCTGAGCATCACGAGTCCCATGCTGCAAGCGCGTTCTTCCCATCACCATACAGAAAAGCTGCTTTCCTCACCATGGATGGTGTAGGTGAATGGACTACAACAAGCTTTGGAGTAGGCGAAGGCAACAAAATCCAAATCGATTACGAGATCAAGTTTCCCCATTCGCTTGGCCTGCTTTACTCTGCTTTCACCTATTTCACGGGTTTCAAGGTAAACTCCGGGGAGTACAAGGTTATGGGGCTTGCTCCGTATGGAGAGCCCAAGTACTTTGATGTTATTCTGAAAGAACTCATCGATATTAAAGAAGATGGATCTTTCAAATTGAATATGGATCATTTTACCTACCCGTATGGTTTAACCATGACTGGTGAGTCTTTTGAGAAGCTGTTCGACGGACCGGCAAGGAAACCTGAGAGCGAACTCACCCAGAGAGAGATGGACCTTGCCAAATCGGTTCAAGAGGTTACCGAAGAGGTCATGATCCGAACCGCTCGGCATATCCATAAGCTCACCGGGGAAAAATGTCTTTGCTTGGCAGGGGGAGTAGCCTTGAATTGCGTGGGAAATGGTCGTATCCTTAGGGAAGGGCCCTTTGAAGACATCTGGATACAGCCTGCCGCAGGAGACGCCGGTGGTGCGTTGGGAGCGGCTCTTTTTGCATATTACCAGCTACTGGACAATGAAAGGTCAGCCGATGATTCGCATGATCACCAGATGGGATCTTACATCGGACCTGCTTATGATGAAAAAGATGTCAAAAACTTTCTTGATTCCCATAGCTACCCATACCAATACTTGGGCAATGAGACCCTCCCCGAAACCGTAGCCGAACTCATAGCCCAGGAAAAGGTAATAGGTTGGTTTCAAGGAAGGATGGAGTTTGGCCCGAGGGCACTGGGG
>CAIXMD010000455.1 GCA_903920415.1 uncultured Desulfomonile sp. | reverse complement strand
CGGCATCTCCATGGGAATGCCCGCCCCGACGATGACCACGCCCACACCCGCCAGCATGGCGCCGTAGATCGACGGCAGATGCGGCAACTGGATTTTCTCAAGGTAGTTGATGCCCACCGGATTCGTGTGCCCCTCGCGCGCCAGAAAGATCTCCACGAAGTTCCCCGCGATGCACAGCTCCTGGAGCCAGCGGGTGCTCTCGACCGAATGGATACCGAACAGCCGGTAGGGAGCATTCTGGCCCTTCCCGCCGGGGACAAAGCAGGTGTCTTGAAGTCCTTAACAACATCCTTTCCGGACAAGGTGGCCGACTATTTCTGGAACTCAGAGACAAAGAATCTCTGGCGTACACTGTAGCATCTTTTGTCCGACCCGGCCTGGATCCCGGAATGTTCGCCTTTTATATGGCCTGCGATGTTCCCAAAGCCGATCGTGCCGTCAGTGGTCTCTTCCGGGAGATTGACCGTGTAAGATCCGATCCGGTAGCCGAGGAGGAACTCAATCATTCCATTACGAACTTGGTAGGAAATCACCTCATAGCTTTGCAGAGTTCCTGGTCTAGAGCAGAGAATGCGGCCTTGAACACGATTTATGGCCTAGGATATGATTACGATGCCGAGTACATTAGAAAAATTGGAGAAGTAAAAGCAAAGGACGTGCTGAAAGTAGCCCGCAAGTATTTGGATCCGGGAAAATGCGCAATGGTGAAGATTCTTCCCGAAGGAGACAAAGAATAACTCATACCAACTTCCGTCAACAGAAGGCACTTCCATTCGATAAACAGAAATTTGTAGGAATCGGAGAGGATAGAAATTGAGCGTGGTTTTCGGGTCGATTCTGGGCCTGAAGCCTTCCCAGCGAAACCGTTTGGAACGATTGGCTATTCGGCGAATGCCGCATGAGCGCGTAGTCACTCATGAGGTCTCTCGCAGCCTTACTGAATTATCGTCTGAGATCAGGCGCCAAATAGGAATCCTGATCGATCGCCAAGGGAAGGTTTACAAAGTCCTGGTGGGAGACGCACGCTCGATTCTCATCCCCAAGCTGAGCGGTTGGCGTGTTGGCGTGGGACGGCTGCGCGGTCTGCGCCTGGTCCATACCCATCTCAAGGATGAACTGCTGAGTCAGGAAGATCTTTCCGACCTGGCTTTGCTGCGTCTGGACCTGGTTGCTTCAATTGGAGTCGATCAAAACGGATTACCGACGCTAATGCGGATAGCTCACTTACTCCCGGATAATCCTGCAGGTAAAGTGTGGCAACTGCTGGATCCCATTCATCCCTCGCAACTAGACCTTGATTTCACTTTTTTTATAAAATCCCTTGAGGATGAAATTTCTCGCTCAGTAAGTGGTCGTTCGACCGGAGACGCGTGCGAGAGGTCCTATTTGGTTGGGAAAACTTCAGGGAAAGACTGGGAGATTGAACAATCGCTCACAGAATTGACGGATCTCGCCCTTTCCAGCGGATTGGAAGTTGCAGGTACTGCAGTGCAGCGAAGAGAGTCAGCGGATCCCCATTTTGTCGTGGGCAAGGGAAAATTGAGAGAAATAGTCATTGATGCCCTCCAAAAGGGAGTGGGAATAATGGTTTTCGATAGGGAACTGAGTCCTGCGCAAGTAAAGGCTATCGCAGATTTTACCGACCTGAAGGTTATTGATCGGTCCCAGCTCATTCTAGACATCTTTGCCCAGAGAGCCAAGACCAGGGAAGGGAAGATACAGGTCGAACTTGCCCAACTCAAATATGCGCTGCCGAGACTTGGAGAAAAGGATGACGCCCTGTCACGCCTCACCGGGGGTATCGGCGGGCGGGGACCCGGCGAAACGCGCCTGGAAATCGATAGGCGACGTATTCACAGCCGAATTGGCCTGCTTGAAAAACAGATCGAGCAACTTGGACGGCGCCGTACTCTTAGGCGTCAGTTACGCAACAGACGAAATATCCCGGTTATATCTATCGTGGGATATACAAATGCTGGAAAATCGACACTTCTGAACAATCTTACAAAGTCTGATGTCCTGTCGGAAGACAAGCTGTTTGCAACGCTTGACCCCACCAGTCGCAGACTGAGATTTCCCAGAGAGACGGAAGTCATCATCACCGACACGGTGGGATTCCTACAGGACCTTCCGGAAACACTTGTCGCAGCGTTTTCTGCCACCCTCGACGAACTTGTCGACGCTGACTTATTGCTCCACGTAATCGACTGCTCGAATCCTGCTTTTGAAAGCCAGTTGACTGCTGTGGAAAGGCTTCTCGAAAGGCTCAACCTGAATTCGATACCCATGTTAAGGGTTTTTAACAAGCAGGACCTGGTAGATGGGGAAACCTTTATCAATATTTGTGCTCGTTATGACGGAGTAGGGGTTTCGGCAGTTAATTCTAAAACATTCCAAACGCTTATAAAAAGAATGGAAGATGAGATCTTACAGAGCCTGTCCTCAGAGTTAGGATGGGACCCTAACTTGACGTCGGCTCCTCAACCAGGAGTAAATTAGTGGATTTTAACAACAAAGACGATAAGAAACAACTCGTCATTGCCTTGATCCTCATCACTTGTTTGGGAATCATTGGCGTGCTCCTGGGAATATCCGGCCGTTTTGCCTCGCTCTGTGAAACAATATGGGAGATCTTCAAGAGCCGCGAAAGTCTGAGGATTTATGTTGAAAGCTGGGGTTCCTGGGCCCCCATAGCCTTTATTTTTATTCAGGCCTTCCAGGTGGTGATCGCTCCGATTCCAGGGGAGCTTACCGGAGCGGTAGGCGGATTCATATTTGGGGCCTTGCCGAACCTGGTCTATTCGTCCATAGGACTAACCGTGGGTTCCGTAGTGGCCTTTCTCGCGGCTAGGATTGTGGGTCTGCCTATCGTCAAACTTGTTGTAAGCCCGAAATTACTGGACAAGTTTCACTTCCTGACTGAACGCCGAGGAACGTTCGTGACACTGATCCTTTTCACCATTCCCGGCTTCCCAAAGGATATCCTTTCATATATGCTTGGTCTCAGTCCCATGGGGTTCGTCACATTCGTCTTGGTGTGCACACTGGGCCGAATCCCGGGAACTGTAATGTTAAGCTTCGGCGGTGAGGCGGTTTTCGACGAGAATTGGGCACTACTGGCGATAGTGTCCTTTGTGTGCCTTGCGGCTCTCGTGGCTTTTTTCTTTTCACGCGATCGAATCGAACTATGGCTTAAGACTCGGAGCGGATAATCCTGCAGGTGATTGCTTACGATCCTGTTAAACGGATTGCGAGTAAAACTGTGCAGAGGATTGGTCCAGCTTCCTGACAGGAGGTTCCATGGAGGATTGCACCTTCTGTGGAGAACCCAACCACAATAAACGAGACTCCAATTTCACGGAGTTTATTGAGCTATTTGCCCTGCTTCATGACGATGAAAAACTGTTTCCAAAGATTTGCAGAACCTGCGGGAAAAATTACGGCAGTTTTCCGGAATACGTCTTGGACACGGTTGCGAAGGGACATTGTTTGGAAGACTGCAGTGAGGTTATGAGTAAACCCTTTACGATGATGTACAGGCACTGCAAATGTGGAAACACTCTGGTCCTGACGCTCACAAAAGAAACTTTTCCCAGGCTGGACGACT
>CAIXMD010000454.1 GCA_903920415.1 uncultured Desulfomonile sp. | reverse complement strand
CTTATTGCCACTGCCCAGGCCTTGGCGTACAGGACAGGAAAACAGATAGACATCCCTTAAGGAATAGATGTCTTTAGTGGCTCCACCCAACAGGACCCTGAGTGGCTATCGATCTTGATAGGTCTTTTTTTATTTCCCATCTGTTTTCTGCAATCCTACCAAGTTTCCAAAATTAGTTTTCTGATCCCAAGTATTGGTCTGTAAATTTAAGGGCCACAATTTTTATGTGTTTTCGCTGGATTCTTGTATTATCCCCCCTACCCCCGGAGGTGCCGCCTCCGCAACAGGATTTTGGGAGACAGAGTGAAGCTCAACCGAAAACTCTTGTTGGTTTCTCTTCTCTATTTTGCAGAAGGTTTCCCGTTCGGAATCATTGAACAGGTAATTCCGATCTATTTTCGTATCCACGGAATGTCCCTGGTGAATTTGGGCCTACTTAGTCTCCTGAGTTTACCCTACGCGTTAAAATTCCTGTGGGCCCCTGCGGTAGATTTTCTCGGACACAGAAGGCACTGGATAGCATCTACCCAGTTTTTTATGGCTGCCTGTATCTTGTGGCTAATACCTCTGGACCCTTCGTCCCCAAGTTTTTTGCTCTGGGCAGCAATAGCCTCTTTGTCAATTTTTTCGGCTACACAGGACATTGCTGTGGACGCGTATACCATAGAACTGCTTAAGCCTTCGGAGATGGGGATAGCCAATGGATTCAGACAGGCATCTTACCGGGTGGCCCTTGTGGTCGCGGGAGGCTTTTTTGTGGCCATTGGGGGATGGATAGGGTGGAAGGCAACCTATTTTGTTGCTGCCCTCATTCTTGCGGTATGCGGCCTAGCCTCCCTCAAACTCCCGCACGTTGAGGTCCAGAGACCGGCATTCTCTCTCGCATCCCTGGCTGCTCCCATAGGGGATCTTATTTTCAGGCCCGGAGTCGTTCAGGTAGCATTGTTCATACTCCTCTACAAGCTCGGGGACATGTCAATGGGGCCTATGGTACGACCATTCTGGTTGGCACGCGGTTTGACAACTACCGAAATTGGTCTGATTACAGGGACTCTGGGTGTCCTCAGTTCAATCGCGGGAGGACTTGCAGGCGGATTATTTATGGTGCGCTTCGGTATCTTTCACGGACTCTGGTTCCTAGGGATATGGCAATCTGTCAGCAATCTCTCATATGCCTGGGTTGCAGCCTCACCGGAAATCGGTAACTGGGGCATTTATGCCGCATCAATAGCAGAATCGTTTTGCGGTGGACTGGGAACTTCGGCTTTTTTGGCCTTTCTCATGATAATATGCAAAAAGGAATTCTCCGCTACACAATATGCATTACTATCAGCTCTCTTCAGGATGACCGGGATAATTTCGGGTTCTTTGAGCGGATGGGCCACTAACTACATGGGATATGCCCATTATTTTGCTTTCACCTTTTTTCTGTCTCTCCCATCTTTTGCGTTCATTATGACCGTCCGAAAATGGATTCCAAGTGAGAACGATAAGCCCAAGTAAAGATTTTTTTCTACCCACCGAGCCCGTCAGCCGACGTGCCTAAGACCCTCTGAGATACTCATGTGACTGACCCTTATTGCGGGCACCAAGGCCGCTGCCAGACCTACTGAGAGTGAAACGGCCGGGATAAGTGCCAAAGTTGATCGCTCCACCTGGAAGACCGGTAGGATTGATTGCAACTGGGCCTGAAAAATCATCGCACCTGGAAAACTCAGGATAGCCCCCGAGATACCCCCAATCAGCGCTAAGGATGCAGACTCTCCCGCAATGAGCATGAACAGAAACCATGGGCCGAAACCCAGCGTTTTGAGCACAGCATACTCAGCAGATCGCTCCCGAGCAGTCATTGCCATCGTGTTGGCCAAAACAATCAAAATGATGGCGATGACTACAATAGAGATCACCTGAATGGCTGCTATGATAGCGTCGGTCATAGCCACGAAACCCAACTGAAAAGCTTTCTCAGTTTCCGTATGTGTCTCGGCCAAAGAACTCTTAAAAAGAGCATCTATCTCCAGCGAGATCTCTGCCGCACGGTCTGGATCCTTGATTCGCACCATGTACCACCCGGCTTTGTCCGCCATATCGGGAAAGCTTTTTCTCAATTTTTCGTTGAGGTAATCATAGCGGAAAAAGAACGCGCTCTCGTCCACATTATTTCGAGCGCCTCTATATATGCCTTTGAGGACCAACTCTATGTTCCCTGGAAAGATAGTCCCCTGTAATGGAATCACATCTCCAATCTTCCAGTTGAACCTCTGCGCCAACCGCCGCCCAGCGATAGCAGCATTCCTGTGAGTCTCGAAGGCCTTTTTCTCCGAATCCGTCAGTACGAATTCAGGATAAAGATCCATGTAATCCATTCCACTTACAGCAAATTGAGCGAAAAAATTCTTCTTGTCTTTATAAATACCTCCGTACCAGACTCCATGGCCGATGCCGTTCACCCCGCTCACCTGAAGGATCTTGTTCCTGTAGGCCAGCGGAAGCATATAAATAAGGGAAATCTTATTTCTTGTCACTAGGCGATGGGCGGAAGATGCCTCTACACCAATGTACCATGCTCCAACCAGAGTCCTTAAGATGCTGAAGGCAAGCATTGCGATCGCGACCCCGAGGATGGTAAGCATGGAACGTAGCCTATTACGGAAAACATTTCTTAGAACTAGTTTCAGTAATTCCATCAGCGGACTTCATCACTCCCTTGCGATTCCGGCATTCCTGAAAGCGAGGAATTAAAAATTCGGTTCAGATTCTCCAAACGATCGATACCATCCTGGATGTTACGCATGGCACTTTTCCCATCCTCTTGTATCCGGCAAGCGACCGAATCCAGGCCAACCTCAAGATTAGTGATCGCAGATCGGGCTACTTTTCGTGAGACTTTTTCGATTCTCCGGATTCGCCTTGCCGCCAAACGATAAGTCAAAAGAATTTGAAGGACTAAGAGCACTGCAATGCCGGTCAAGCCTTCCGAGCTGAAAAGGGAAGTGCAAACAGACAACATTATTACGGAAAAACCACTGATAGTTGGGTATTCTAACCAGCCCCAGACTCTATCCGGTCCGGCCAGCTTCATGAGCATGACAGGTAAAGGCATAAACAAAACCGCTTTCTGCCAAAAACGTCTCCACTTTGCAAATGGGCCTCTTGCCAATTGCACACGTTTCTCAACCTCCAGGCAGAACTGGTTGGACACTTGTGAAATTGCGGTCTCCACCATTTTATGAGGCTTATTTTTGTGTTGAGCGACATCGGTGAGAGGAAAAGCAAGCAGCAGCTCGGAACCAATTTGTGCGGCGATTTTCTCCAAATCTCCCATCCGATCTTTCGCCAGAACATCGGCCGCGGAATTAAAAACGGCTTCCAACCGTTCTCCAGAAGCTTGGAATCCTATGGACCGCTCCCGTTTAAGCAGTCTCATTGCCCATCTCACCGGCCAAATT
Organism: uncultured Desulfomonile sp.; assembly: GCA_903920415.1. Lineage (GTDB taxonomy): Bacteria > Desulfobacterota > Desulfomonilia > Desulfomonilales > Desulfomonilaceae > CAIXMD01. The sequence goes on along the minus strand of CAIXMD010000454.1, from coordinate 1,165 downwards.
GAAGCGTCCTCGGGGCCTAGAATTCGAAACAGGGCTCTTTCAATCTCCTTTTCCTGTTCGATCCAAGTCAGGCCCGAATCTCGTTCCAAGGACTCAGCTTCAAACTGGATTCCCCGGATCGAATTCAACACCCCCTTCTTGTCATCAGGACGGATGTAGGTATTCAGTTCCTTCAACAGCCGGACACTCTCCTCAATCAGGTTCATCGTCTTTACCGACGCGATATCCTTGGCCTCTCTCCGCACCATCAAGAAGTCCCGGAATCGTTGGAATTCACAGTCTAATATGTCTCTCCCTGTCTCTCCAGAAAGTTCACCGGCTGCAGAAATGCTGAACACTCTGGGCTGTTCTATGCCTGCTTCGTGTTTGAGGCGAAAAGTCAAATCTCCCAGGATCCCTTTGATCCTGAAATGTGCGTCGTGCGTATCGTTCCAGATCAGTTCGTCAGCTTTGTTCAATACAAACAAGAAATTCTCCTGGTGTATGGCGGTCTGAGCGACCAAGAGATAGAATGCCGCGTCTGCGTACTTCTCAGGGCTCACCACCCAAATGATGCAGTCCAGTTCCGGAAGTATTCTCAAACAACTCCGACGGTTGCTTGCGTCAAGACTATCGAAATCTGGAAGATCCAGGAGTAAAAGATCCTTTATCGCATCACTTTCATGTATAGCGTCCTCATCGCGAATTACATCTGCAACCGCTTGGAGCCCCCGAGGAGTTTTCTTGTGCCGGTAAACGACTGCCCGGTCAGTATATGGCCGTTTGTCGGAGGGTCGGGAGATCTCTTTGCAGGCCAATGCATTGATTAGTGTAGATTTTCCTACACCAGTCCCCCCGACTATTCCCACGTATAGCACCTCGCCAGAGATCCGGGCTTTATCCAGAAGTCGAATGGCCCTCTGAAGACAATCGTCCCGCGCTGGATCCGCAAGCAGAAAGGCCGCATCAGATTGGAGAAAATCTCTTATTTTTTCAAGGCCGGAAGCGAGAGACGAACGATTCACTTTTTTGTTCGGAATCAGGGGATGGAGCAGCCCGAGGGGGCTGCGCACTCAGCGTCCAGAGGTCGCAGCCACGGAAACCAGAATGGGACGGGCTTCAGAGAAAAGCAAGGGGCTGGAAACTCGATTGAGGTACATGTCCCCGGGAGGCAGACCGAGGCTTT
>CAIXMD010000453.1 GCA_903920415.1 uncultured Desulfomonile sp. | reverse complement strand
CATTCGGCAGTTCGAGCCTATAACACATCAATACCGTCAAGTGAAGTATCACTTTGATTCGATTCACGGAGATGATTCGAAAAAAAATTATACGAGTCTGGCTCTTCGCTATTGTCTGTGGGTAACATCGTTTTTCGTGGTGTTGAGTAGGCGGTCGGTTTCTGGTAGGGGGTTTCACTCAGGAGGGAACGCCGATGCAAGATACCGACCTTTTTCAAATGGCTCTTGGCTTGTTTCCACCATGGCTGGTGGAGCGTTGTACGTTTGACCCTGAGCAAAAGCAGCTCGATATCTATATCGATTTCTCCAGAGGAGGGGAGTTCCCTTGCCCGGAATGCGGCCGCTTAGGCTGTAAGGCGTACGACACACTGAACAAGGTCTGGCGGCATCTGAACTTCTTTCAGCATGTCAGCTATCTCCACGTACGCACCCCTCGTGTGGAGTGTCCGACCTGCGGGGTAAAACAGGCACCGGTGCCGTGGGCCAGGGAGGCCAGTGGGTTCACTCTGCTCTTTGAGGCTTTCGTCATGGCCATGGCCAAAGAGATGCCCGTAAACGCCATAGCACGACTAGTAGGGGAGCATGATACCCGTATTTGGCGAATCCTTCACCATTACGTGGAAAAGGCTCGGGGCGAGCAGGACTACTCCAGAGTCAGGACGGTCGGAATGGACGAGACTTCCAGCAAACGAGGCCATAACTACATCACGGTGTTCGTGGACATGGACAAGTCGAAGGTCCTCTTCGCCACCCCAGGCAAAGATGCAGCGACATTGACAGCGTTTAAGAAAGATCTGGAGGCTCACGGAGGCCGGGCTGAAAACATCAAGCAAGCCTGTTGCGACATGTCGCCTGCATTCATCCGAGGCATCGAGGATACGTTTGAGAACTCCTCAATAACCTTTGACAAGTTCCACATCGTGAAGATCATCAACGAAGCATTGGACGAGGTCCGGCGGATAGAACAGAAGACTCGACCGGAACTGAAAAAGACCCGTTTCGCATGGTTGAAGAATCCACGAAACCTGAAGGCGAAACAGCAATCCCTGATTGAAACCCTCAGCGTGCCGAAGTTGAACCTCAAGACCGCCAAGGCTTATCAGATCAAGTTGACTTTCCAGGATCTCTACGCCCAGGCCAAGGAGAAAGCAGAAGAGTTCCTGAAACGGTGGTATTTCTGGGCCACGCACTGCCGACTGCAACCGATGATTGACGCAGCCCGTACCATCAAACGCCACTGGGACGGCGTTCTGGCGTGGTTCGATTCCGGGATTACCAATGGCGTGCTTGAAGGCATCAACAGCCTCATTCAGGCCGCCAAAGCAAAAGCCCGGGGTTACCGGTCAGCCAGGAACCTGATCACTGTTGTGTACCTCATCGCCGGAAAGCTCAATCCATACATCAACCTGGGGGACCTGTCCCCCAGACCCCCTGGAGTTTATCGCATTGAGGCCAATGGATGACAAGTTCGGAGAGAGGCAGGACATTGAGCCCTGCCCATCCACAGGCCCTCGCCACGGCGCTCGGGTCGCTCTCCAGCGTTGCCCTACCCTCCGGGCGGGTCCTGAAACAATAGCATTGTTTACCCACACGTAATAGCGAAGAGGCATTTTTCTGGAATGCGGACAACCACGTCGCCGCGGCCCGGTTGACGCTCTTTGAACTGGCTCATACCGTTTGTATAATCATTGTTCGATTTCTAGATGAGGATAAAGAGGAAGAAGCGGCTCCGAAAAAAAAGCATCATGGTGAATTCAGAGCGGGTACGGTGGACAAGTTTCAAGGTCAGGAAGCAGAAGTAGTGATTATTTCCATGACTACCTCAAGCTGAGAGTCCCTACCTCGTTACATAGAATTCCTATACAGCAAAAACCATTTAAACTTGGCAATATCAAGAGCCCGTACCTTGGCAATATTGGTAGTCAATCCTTCTTTACTCAGCGTCAAATGCAACACCATAGAACAGATTGAGCTGGTGAATACCTTGTGTTGGGCAAAGCATTATGCGGATAACGGGTAATTATACCTGATAATTATTGGCAATATTTGTAGACCTAGCTGATATTGACAGAAACGAAAGGGGAAAAACCATGAGAGACGACAAACTGGAACTGGGGGAAGAATTCACAATCGAGGAAGGAGCGATACCAACCGATGTAATGGCGTTATTCTACGGAGAACATCTCGACGATCCAGACGAGATGGGACTTCT
>CAIXMD010000452.1 GCA_903920415.1 uncultured Desulfomonile sp. | reverse complement strand
GTGCCAATCCATCTCAATAAAAATAGACTGGCAATCACTGCAGTAGCCATTACCAGCCATGCTAAAATGTGTCGCATTGCCGACTCCTGAAGTACAAATTGAACTCTACTGATAACTCAAATACCTTTTGTGCTAGTTGGCATTCAATTTAGCACCAGGTTCCCACCGCCACAACAGAAAGAAGCTTTTTGATCCGGGGAAATGCCTTAACGCGGCGGCAGCGGCCGTTTTGCCGACCGCTGCCAAGAGAAAAAACATTGGGCCTCAAAAAAAAGCCCTATAATTCAAATGACCTCTGATCCCCGGATGGGGGGGTTATGGGGGAGGGAGGGTGTCCATCCCGGGTAGAGGTCTTACATGGGAACTTTCGGCTTTCGTCGAATGCGTTCTCACAGTTCAGGAATATAGAATATGCAGCGGCAAAAGTCAATAAAATACTTTAAGAAATAGCAATAATGCTCTATTATTATTATAGATATATGTAAAATTTGTTAAGCCAAAGTAACTGTATCATGCTTCTCAATTACTGCATGGGTAAAAGAATTTTTTTAAGCTTTTCCTAAATTGGCAATTCAAGTTGTCTGAGTAGACAAAGACCTAGACTACCTTCCCATGCTGGTACATTGATCTTAGATATGTTCATGCAGGTACTCACGAAATATCCGCAAGCCAATATTTTCTTGAAAAATTGTTACGGCACCTGTCAATTTCCATAATGGAATGTTGCTTCAAAAAAAGGGGGGCCGTGGAGAACTGATCGGGCATTGAGCGCGCTCCATTCTCCGATCGAGACGCCGCGCATATTTTTCAGTAATAATCTCGGTGTGGCGTAATAGGCATTCTTCATAACGGTTTTGAGTGTGGACCTACCGGGAAGATCCTTCGACGGCGGTTATCAATAAAAAAAAATCTTTCAAAGCAAACAGGATCGTAGCAACACTCAGTACGGTAAGGAAAATAATGGCAACCCAGGACAAAACGTTCAGAAAGCGTCCGTTGGTATGTTCCATCATGACCCTTGGGTCATTAATCAAGTATAGGATGAAAATCATCACAACAGGCAGAACAAGTCCGTTGATTACTTGCGATATGAACATGATGGAAACTAGTGGAAGTTTTGGAGCGAGAATGATGAGGCCGGAGAAGAAAATGATGAAGCAATAAAGCCCGTAAAACTGTGGCGCTTCTGAGAATTTCTTGTCGAGGCTGGACTCCCAACCAAACGCCTCGCACACTGTGTAGGCCGTTGATAGGGGAAGGATCGCCGCGGCAAACATAGAAGCGTTGAATAGGCCAAATGCAAAAAGCCAAGTGCAGTACTTTCCAGCCAACGGTTCCAGGGCGAGAGCGGCTTCTGCCGCCTCCTCGATCTTTATCCCGGCCTTGTAGAGAGTCGAAGCACAAGCCAGAATTATGAAAAAGGCCACCACGCTGACTACAATCGAGCCAATGATTACGTCTAGACGTACGGCTCTGAGATCTTTTGCACCCAAACCCTTGTCCACTACTGAAGCTTGGAGATAAAACTGCATCCACGGAGCAATGGTTGTACCCACGAGTCCTGTCAGCATCACCAAAAACGGCGTCTCTATTCTGATTGTAGGCGACCCCATAGCATGGACCACATCCACCCAGTCCGGGCGGACCAGAAAACCGGCCACGACGTACGCAACATAGAAAACGCAAGCCGTCAGAAATACTTTTTCGACTGAGCGGTAAGTTCCCTTAACAGCGAGCCACATCAGAAACATTATGCTCAAAGGCACGCTTAAGTATCTTGATATTCCAAAAATCTCCAGAGATGCGGCTATCCCGGCAAACTCAGCGAGAGTATTTCCAAGGTTGGTGACTACCAGAAGGATCATGATGTAAAAAGTGATTTTGACCCCGAAGCGTTCACGGATCAAGTCCGAGAGCCCTTTTCCTGAAACTACCCCCATTCGGGCTCCCATTTCTTGTACCACTACAAGGATCAGGGTGATGGGCAATATCGACCACAGCATGGTCAGACCGAAATTAGCCCCAGCGAGAGAATAGGTAGTGATACCGCCGGCGTCGTTATCAACATTGGAGGTAATGATACCAGGACCCATGAGAACCATAATGCCCCACAGTCCTATCAGACGCCGCCTGAGAAAACCGTGTCTCAATTCTTGAACCGGAATACTTGAATCTTTCGGCACGAGTGGACCCCAGTCAATAACAATTCCCGTAATAGATTCGGCTATCTTCCCAGATGGGGAGCTACAATTTCTAGAAGAGCTTTGAACCTGATCACACCTTGAATGCGATTCTCATCGTCCACGACTGGAATTCCCCTGAAACCGTACTTGGCAAACAAGTCTCCAAGATCTTGGGCATGGTCATCAATCTTGGCAGTGATTACCCGAGTTGTCATTATCCTCTCCAGCGGGGTGAATATCTCGTTTGATAAAAGTTCCCTCAAATTAGTCACTCCCAACAGTTTTGACTCAAGGTCCACTACATAAATGTAATAAATGACGTCCATTTCATTGGCATGACGTCGGATGTAGGCAAGGGCGTCCACTATAGTCTGATCAG
>CAIXMD010000451.1 GCA_903920415.1 uncultured Desulfomonile sp. | reverse complement strand
CCCCCCCGTGAAGTGCCATTCCGTTGACTATCGCGGCCATACCATGTTCTCTCACACCGAAACGAATGTTACGACCTTCCTGACAACCGAATGCCTGATCACCAGACCCGGAAATCAGTGTTTTTGTGGAAGGCGCAAGATCGGCTGATCCTCCGAGAAGATTAGATACGCGTTGGGCAATAGCATTCAACACCTTTCCAGAGGCGGCTCGAGTAGCGATGGGCCCCTGTGCCGGATCAAAGGCTGGAATATCCGCATCCCAGGAAGGGGGGAGTTCGCACCGGAGCAGGGACTCGAAGCTGTCAGCCTCGGCGGGAAAACTCTTTCGGTACTCGGACAATACTTCAGTCCAATCCTCTTCAAGCTTACAGCCACGCTCGACGGACTTGCGGAAATGGGCGAGAGCTTGAACCGGGACATGGAATTTAGGGAACTGTGGCCAGTTGAGATTGTCCTTCGTTGCTCCCAGCGTGTCTTCGCCCAAAGGCTCCCCGTGGGCGCTCGCGCTATCCTGCTTGGGACTGCCGAATCCGATATGCGTACGGACCATTACGAGAGATGGTCTTTCTTTCTCAGACCGAGCCTCCTGGATGGCAGCTTCTATTGCTGTCAAGTCATTGCCGTCGCCTACCTGCAAGACTTGCCATCTATAGGCTTCAAAACGCCTTTCCACATCCTCAGTGAAAGTGAGTGCAGTATCTCCTTCTATGCATATGTGATTGTCGTCGTACAGGTAAATGAGCTTACCCAACCGTAAATGGCCGGCAAGTGATGCGGCCTCGGAAGCCACCCCTTCCATTAAGTCTCCGTCTGACACTATTGAGTAAGTATAATGATCAACCAGAGGAAATCCCGGCCGGTTGTAATTTGAGGCCAGGAATCGCTCTGCCAAAGCCATTCCTACCCCCATACCAAAACCTTGCCCAAGTGGACCGGTCGTACACTCAACCCCGCTCGCCACGTTGTATTCGGGATGGCCTGGTGTCTTGCTCTTCCACTGCCGAAACCGTTTGATGTCATCCAGGGTGAGGTCGTAGCCGGTCAGATGGAGCAATCCATACAGGAGAGCCGAACCGTGCCCGGCGGACAATATGAATCGATCTCGATCCGTCCACAAAGGATTACCCGGATTAAAGCGCATGAAACGGGTCCACAGAACATAAGCCATGGAGGCTGCACCCAATGGAAGACCAGGGTGCCCTGACTTGGCTTCTTGGACCGCGTCTGCTGCGAGCATACGAATTGTGTTGATACAGAGTTCATCGAGCGGGTATTCATTGCGGGTCATTTAACAGTGTCCTCCGTGGATTTGATGAGTTCTCAGGGCTAGATTTGTTCTGTCAAGCTTCAGATGCCACCGGTCCAAGGCAACCTCACCGGGGGACCACCCTTGCTTTAATGGAACCTATTTTACTGTAATGTTGATAGATTCCCTCGCTCAGCAAATCAGGCCGATGACCAATAATCATAACGAATTGGTCATTTTTTTCCACTGCTTCTTTCAATAGATCATTTATTGGAATCTCTTGAGGAAAGGCCGGGAAGTGGTATCCCCGGAAAGCTTCTTTTGGCGATCTATTATGTTGCGTCTAATAATTCCAAAATCTTACGATGGTCCGTGGTTGGAAGCTGGCAATTGTAATTGCGGCAGATATACGCGGTAGCTTTCCCGTCAATGGGATTTTGCTGCTGGGTGTATGTTGCAATACGTGAAATTTCTGGATCAGTTTCTCCGGAAGGTTTTAGGATCACTACCTTGTTAGGCAAGAACGGTTTCCTCAGGGCTCTGAGCATGGCTGAAGTGTCATCAGCGTCCGGATTGCCTGCTATGACCACTTCGTGTGACGGCCCTATTCCGAACTCGATCGCTGAGAGCAACTGGGTGTAGGCTGAAGGAAGCTGTCTCACATTTCCCGAGAAAGCCCGAGTCAGACTATCTGACATGCTTTCCAGTTCTGTGTTTGCGGTTATTCGCGTAAGCCGTAGAAGATTCAAAGCAGCCACCGAATTCCCGGAAGGCGTTGCTCCATCGTAGATCTCTTTCTTGCGTACCAACAACTCCTCTCCATCAGACGCGGTAAAATAGAATCCCCCGGCTTTCTCGTCCCAGAAGTGTTCGAGGAACTCTTGGTTAAGCTGAAGAGCGCTCTTGAGGTAACGGACGTCAAAAAGAGTTTCGTAAAGATCAAGGAGACCCCAGATCAAGAAGGCATAATCATCTACATGAGCGGGCAGGCCTGCCTGGCCACCCCTGAACCGATGCAAGAGCCTTCCATCTGACCCGCGCATGGTCGTAAGGATGAAATCGGCCGCTTTACGGGCAGCATGTGCATATTCGGCTCTGTCAAACACCTGACTACCTCTGGCCAAGGCAGCTATCATCAAGCCATTCCAATCCGTCAAAATCTTGTCATCTTTTTGGGGGTGTATCCGCTTTTCCCTGACGGAGAAAAGCCTTTTACGCGCGCGTTCCAAGATGTCATTAAGGTCCTTCTCAGATATTTGAAGATCGCCTGCGATTTCAGAAAGCGGCTTTTTTAGATGCAAGATGTTATTTCCCGTCATATGGCTGGACGCCTCTTCTTTGAAATTGCCCCCAACCTCTAAATTGAACACGCGGGTCACAATATCTGCATCTTCAGCATCAAGCTCATCCTGAATTTGGTCCAGTGTCCACACGTAGAATTTCCCCTCCACTCCCTCACTGTCTGCGTCCTCAGCAGAATAAAATCCTCCCTCCGGAGAGGTCATATCGCGCATGACGTAGGCGAATATTTCGCGTGCTGTTCTTTCGTACTCGGCATTTTCACTAGCCTGATAGGCCTCGGTATATGCCAAAGCGAGCATTGCCTGATCGTAGAGCATCTTTTCGAAGTGAGGAACGAGCCATTCATCGTCGGTGGAATAGCGATGGAAGCCGTAGCCTACGTGGTCGTAAATTCCTCCCTGGCGCATCGCTCTAAGAGTGTTTTCAACCATTTCAAGTGCTTTTTCGCTCCCGGTTCTTTTCCAGTGTCTCAGTAAAAACAGTATATTATGAGGAGTGGGGAATTTTGGTGCCTGACTGAAGCCACCCTTTCTCTCATCGTGGCGTTGGGCCAGTTGCAGATAAGCAGTTTCTAGGATTTCCTCATCAATGGGCATACCCGGAGAATCATCCGGTAACTGTCTGAGGGCAGTTAGTATCTTGCCCGCAGACTGCAAGATCTCTTGCCTGTTGCTTGTCCATAATTCCTTGATGCGACGTGACAGGTCCACCATTCCTATTCTTCCGTACCGACTATCCCTTGGAAAATATGTACCTGCAAAGAACGGCCTTTTATCCGGAGTCATTATAATGTTCAGGGGCCAGCCGCCCCCGCCCGTCATCATCTGGCAGACCGTCATGTAAATATGATCGATGTCGGGACGTTCTTCCCTGTCTACTTTGATTGATACGAACGCATCGTTCATTAACTCCGCGGTGTCGTGGTCCTCAAAAGATTCGTGCTCCATGACGTGGCACCAGTGACACGTCGAGTATCCAATCGAAAGGAAAATAGGCTTGTCTTGCTTCCGTGCCGTTTCAAACGCTTCTTCTCCCCATGGAAACCAGTCCACCGGATTGTAGGCGTGCTGAAGCAAATACGGGCTCTTTTCATGAACGAGTCGATTCGCCTTCCGGTGTGAATCTGTAGTTTGCCTTTGTTCCGGGAAATGTGGTCTCTGTGAATTGGTTTCCATTGTTCTCGCTCCTGAGTTTTCAAATTCTTGGGCTGGGAACTGTCAATGTAATAGCCACGTTTTCAATAAAAACACTATGCTGAGTTTCAGGTTCCGTTTCATAACGGCATCCTCTCTGTTGTATTAAGTTATGCCCATATCTCAAATAGGCAACCCTACTCTATGCACTCCCATGGTGAGAGACCCATAATGAACGAGGAGAATTCATTAGGTTTTCCAGTCATTTCGAGAAGGCCCGCCCCTCTCCAGGTAATCCTTTTTCCATTTGCTAAAAAGCCCTTGACTCTACTTCAAGAAAACAACACTCTGGAGACAAAACTAATTATTTCAGCGAAACAAGAGAACAGGAGCGACTCAAAAATGGACCACTGGAAAAATCGTTTTGCTTCTAAGCTGGTATCACCAGAGGAGGCTGTGGCACATATGAAGAACGGTGACAGGGTATAT
>CAIXMD010000450.1 GCA_903920415.1 uncultured Desulfomonile sp. | reverse complement strand
GAGAAGTTGAAAATGATGCTGGTAGCGGAGTCAAGGTCTCTCTGAGAAGCAGCGCTTTGGGTGAAGACGCTGCAGGCACATCGTTTGCTGGTCAATTCCTTTCTGAACTGAATGTGAGTGCGGAAAATATACTCTATTCGTACAAAACCATCATTGCCAGCAAATACGGATTACCGGCTATTACCTATAGATTGAATAGGGGGATACCGGACGAAGATGTCGTTATGTGTGTGGGGTGCATGGTAATGGTGTACGCCGTTGCCGGCGGAGTGACATATTCCAGCGATCCATTGAATTTCAGAGACCGATCTATCTACATCAATTCAGTATGGGGACTGCCGAAAGCAGTTGTGGACGGCAGTGTGGATCCTGACCTCCTGGTGGTGTCCCGGAATAACCCGCCAAGGATTATTAACAAAGATATCAAGGTTAAGGAGTTCGAGTTTCTCTGCTATCCCGATGAAGGGGTATGCCGTTCAGAACTTTCAGGGCCTAAGTCCAAAGAACAATCAATAACTGACGACCAGGCGATCCTCTTGGCTTCTATGGCTGACAGACTCGAGGACTATTATGGTTCTCCGCAAGATATAGAATGGGCTATCGCGTCTGACGGCTCGATTCTCATATTGCAGTGCAGACCTCTCCAACAGATAGAAATGAAACCAGTTGCCGGCCCAGAAGTTGACGAGATAATTGATGAAGCGCCTGTACTGGCGCGCGGCGGAATTACAGCGTCTCCAGGAGTAGCCTGTGGGCCAGTTTTTGTGGTGAAGAACGATGCAGATAAACTGAAGTTCCCTGAGGGCTGTGTACTTGTCACTGCGCAGTCATTACCTAGATGGGCCCCGCTGCTGGGGACAGCCGCTGCCGTAGTCACTGAGTTGGGTGGCGTGGCGGGGCATTTGGCCAACGTCGCCAGGGAATTCGGGGTTCCAGCTCTTTTTGGGGTTTCCAGGGCAACGGAAGTTCTAAAGGATAGCGACCTGGTTACTGTAGATGCATATGGCCTGAAAATTTACAAAGGGCGCGTTGAATCCCTTTTGTCCCATCAGGCCACGCGTAAGAACCTTATGGAAGGAAGCCCTGTTTACGACATTCTCAACAGTGTGACCGAGCATATTGTCCCCCTAAATCTTCTTGACCCGGATTCAGCGGAATTTATCCCGAAAAAGTGTGACACCCTTCACGATATTACGCGCTTCTGCCACGAAAAATCTGTTCAGGAAATGTTTAATTTCGGGAAGGATCACCATTTTTCTGAGCGATCCAGTAAACAACTTTTCTACAATGTACCGATGCAATGGTGGATCATAAATCTCGATGACGGTTTCAAAGAGGATGTAGACGGGAAATATGTCCATCTTGATAATATTGTTTCCATTCCTATGCTGGCAATCTGGGAGGGCGTCATAGCAATTCCGTGGGAAGGGCCGCCGCCGGTGGATGCAAGCGGTTTCATGTCCGTACTCATGCAGGCGACTACAAACCCTGCATTGGATCCTACAATGCGTTCCGCTTATGCAGCCCGTAACTATTTCATGCTCTCCAAGAACTTTTGCAGCCTCACATCCCGATTCGGCTTTCATTTTTCCACTGTTGAGGCGCTGGTAAGTGAAAGACCTATTGAGAATTACATTAGCTTCTCTTTTAAAGGGGGCGCAGCGGATTATCCTCGTCGGGTAAGACGTGCCATCTTTGTAGGTGATATTCTGGAGGTATTCGGGTTTAGGGCTGAAATTAAGCAAGACAGCGCATTCGCACGCATGGAGGGTCGAGACGCTGAATTTATGAAGGAATGTCTTAGGATAATTGGCTATTTAATCATTCATACCCGCCAGTTGGACATGGTTATGTCCAATGATGCATCAATACACAAATATAGGACAAAAATTCTCAATGATGTTAACTCATTGATTAAAAAGACATCCGTGTGAATTCCTGCAAACGCTGAAGTTACTTAGTGTGGGTGCCTGATTTTTAGGAAATTTTGACAACGTACCTTTGCGGGAGGAGGCAAGCCATATCACGCCCGGGTCACTTTAAAGTACTCCTCGATCGACCGCACCAATCCATCGACCGTATACTCGGAGGCCTCGACATTGACATGTAGGCCGTTTTTTCTTGCTGTGTCGGATGTTACTGGACCGATGGACGCAACTACAACTCCTTTTAGAAGAGTATTTAGATCTGTGCCTCTCAACATCTCGACAAAATGAGTTACCGTTGAAGAAGATGTGAAAGTGACAGCATGTATTTCTTTTTTGTCCAGCATCCTGCTTATCTTGTCCACATCAGTAGCAGAGGGTAAGCCGGTCCGATAAACGGTGACCACTTCCACTTCACCGCCAATGTGTTTGATACCCTCAGGCAGGATCTCCCTTGCCTTTTCTGCCCTTGGAATGAGAAATCTCTTTCCTCTAACTTCTTTATCGGAGAGTAGTCGCAACACACCCTCGGCCACAAACTCTTTGGCCAGCAGATCCACTTTGAGTCCGTAGTTCCGAATTGCCGATGCCGTTACCGGACCTATGGCTCCGATCTTCGGCCCGGCCATGTCCCTTATATCTTCACGGATCGTGAAAAATCTCCGAAAAAACCTGTCCACTCCGTTTACCGAAGTGAAAATAACCCAGTCAAAACATCCTATTCTGGAGATGCTCTCATCAAGAGGCTTAAAATCTTCAGGATCCATGATAGTTATTGTCGGAAACAGTATTGGATCACCTCCCTGTTCGGAAATCTTTTCAGCCATCTTTCCGGACTGCTCACGGCTCCTGGTGATAAGTACCCTTTTTCCGAAAAGAGCCTTTTTCTCGAACCAGTTCAGGCTCTTACCGAGGAGAGCCACAGAGCCCACGACCAGAACGGCTGGAGGCTTAATACCCAAACGTTCGGCCTCGCTCGGTAGGTCCTCAAGAGTGGAAACAATGGAAACCTGTTGAGGGGTGGTCCCCCAGCGGATTAGAGCAGCCGGGGTTTTGGATGATTTGCCATGCTTTATAAGTGATTTAGATATGTTGGATAAATTTTTTATCCCCATGAGAAAGACAAGGGTTCCGGGATTGCGAGCCAGGACATCCCAATCAATGGCAGACTCATTCTTGTTGGGATCTTCATGGCCGGTAATGAAAGTTGCCATTGAAGCATGGTCCCGATGAGTAACCGGCATCCCAGCATAGGCAGGGGCAGCTATTGCCGAAGTCACGCCAGGGACAACCTCGAAGGGTATGCCCGCTGCGACTAATTCCTCAGCCTCTTCCCCTCCCCTCCCAAATACGTAAGGATCACCTCCTTTTAACCGTACGATATTCTTCCCTTGCCTGGCCTTCCTGATCAGAAGATCATTAATATCAACCTGTTCAACAGTGTGGTCTTTTCCCATTTTCCCCACATATATGAGTTCTGCGTCCGGCCTAGCCTCCTCCATTATTCGGGTCCCTGCCAAATAATCGTAGACGATCACGTCAGCAGTGCGGATTTTATGCAGTCCTTTCACTGTTATTAACCCCGGGTCTCCAGGACCGGCCCCTACCAGGTATACCGTCCCAGGATTGATGAACCGGCAATTTTCTGTCGTTTCCATCACTGACATACTATAAGTCCTTATTACAAGTAACGAATCAAATGGTGTCGGCGGCCTGTCCGGGTGCCCAATCGTTGCCGAGGACGACCTTTAGAATGTGTGAGGCACCCCGCTCCATGAGAGAATTGGCCAGCCTGATGCCTATTCCTGTATCCGTCAAGGGTCCTGAGAATGTGTCGCGAACTATTGGGATGCCGTCGGGATGTACCACGGCAGCAGTCACTCTGATTCCGTTTCCAGTGACTACGCAATGCGCAGCCATGGGGACCTGGCATCCTCCTCCCATTCTCTGGAGAAAAGCTCTCTCGACCGTTATGCAGCGAGCGGTTTCAGGGTGATCCAAGCAGGTCACGATCGATTCCACCGCAGAATCATTCACGCGAGTTTCAATAGCAAGAGCGCCTTGCCCTATCGCGGGGATGATGAACTCGGGTTCCAGGTAACATGTTATTCTTCCGGCAAATCCCATCCTGATTATTCCCGCAGCAGCCAGCACTACTCCTGAAATATCCTCTGTTTCGATCTTTTTCAACCTCGTGTCCACATTGCCTCTTATGGGAACCACATCAAATGAAGGAAATCGATTGAGGAGAAAGGCCTTTCTCCTGAGGCTGGATGTGCCTATTTTAGCACCATGTTCCAGTTCCTCCAGCAATCTACCGTCACGGGATATGAAAACGTCCCTTGGGTCCTCCCGTTCCATTATTGCAGCCAGTTGAAGACCCCTAGGCAATTCGGTTGGAACATCCTTCAAGGAATGGACTGCAAGATCTACCTTGCCTTCCAAGAGAGCATCCTCTATCTCTTTGGTGAACAGACCTTTACTGCCGATTTTGGCCAGGGGAGTATCCAGAATTTTGTCCCCACGGGTCTTAATGGTCATCAAATCGACGCTCATTCCCGGGTGTCGTTCTTGGATAGTCGAGGCCACATATCGTGCCTGCCAAAGAGCCAGGGCACTCCCCCTGGTTCCAATGGTTAACCTCATTTTTCCACAGACTTTTCTTCCCTTGATTCAGGGTCTGATTCGGAACCGTCAAGACTAAACAGTCTCTGAACCACATCCAGATATAGGTTCCGTTTGGGTTTCGATCTGGCCTTTTTCAAGAAGGCTATGGGATCGTGGGCTATCTTGTTAATGATAGACTTAGTAATCATTTCTATGGCTTCTCGCTGAACTGGACTAAGGCCTGCCAGCTTGCCGTTGGACCGCGCCAGTTCTGTAAGTCGGATCTTCTCTAGCTTTTCCCGAATAGCCACAATGGTGGGAGTAGAATCGAGAGACTTGGTCCAGTCCATGAATTTGCCGACTTCTTCAGCCACGACGGCCTCCGCGCGCAAGGATTCCTGTCGGCGTTCGCCAATATTCTCCACTACTACTGCCTGGAGATCGTCAATATTGTAGAGATAAACTCCATCTATGTCGTTAGCTTGGGGCTCCACATCACGGGGTAGAGCGATGTCTATGAGAAATATAGGGCGAAATCGTCTCCTCCGCATAACTCTTGCCAGATGGGACGATTTTATCAACGTCTCGCAACTTCCTGTGGACGTTATGGCCACATCTGCTTCTACCAGGCAGTCTTCAATGCTTTCCATAGCCATCGCGCAACCCTGAAGTTCACCTGCAAGGGCGCATGCATTTTCAAATGTTCGATTGACGACTACCACTGGTTTATCGACCTGACCTGCCAGGTGGCGTGCGGCCAGTTCTGCCATTTCTCCGGCCCCAACGAGAAGAACCGACTTATCCGTGAGATCCCCGAGGATTTTCTTGGCAAGCTCTACCGCCACATAGGCAACTGAAACTGCTGATAAGCCCACACCCGTTTCGTTCCTCACCCTCTTTGCAGTGAAGAACGCTCTATGCATCAGCCGATTCAGAATCGGGCCAGTAGCGTTTACGGCTGCAGCCCGCCTGTAACCCTCCTTGACCTGTCCGAGGATTTGAGGCTCACCCAAAACCATTGAGTCGAGGCTCGAGGCGACGCGAAAGACATGATTCACTGCTTCTTTTGCAGTTTTCACATAAAGGTAATCTCTGAAAGATTCTGGGGGGATTCCGTGTATTCTCGCGATATCTGCAATCACCCTCTCAAGCGTATTCGAAACATCATCCACTACAAACAGGACTTCCGACCTGTTACAGGTGGAAAAAATTATTGCCTCTCCCACTCCTTCATTACTTAGTAACAGCCGAGTTATGTTGCCTTGCTCATTACCAGGAAAGGTTATCATCTCCCTAACTTGAACAGGCGCTGTGGAATGATTCAATCCGATCACTATTATTCCGGCAGTCATGACGCAAAAGCTCCCATAACCGGTCCCTTGAAGGCATGGTGCCCTCCTAAAAGAGCGCTTACGCCAAGAAAAGTGAACATCACGAGTCCAAAACCAATTAATGCCAGCACTGCTGCACGCTTACCCCGCCAACCCAGAACCACCCTCTGATGAACCATGGCCGCATAGGCGAACCATGTGATAAGGCTCCAGGTCTCCTTCGGGTCCCAACTCCAGTAAAATCCCCATACGCTGCCTGCCCAGAGAGCCCCAGAGATGATGCCCACTGTGAGAAGGAAAAAACCTAACGGTAGCCCGTGGCGGTTAATCTTGTCCAGTGTTTCCAATGAAGGAAGAAGCCTGTAGAATCTTCCTATCCGCTTACCCTTTATCAGCCGCTCTTGCAAAATGTACATCAGACCGCCAATCGCCATGAGAGCGAAAACCGCATTACCCGCCAATGCCAGGGTAACATGGATGGGCAGCCACCAGCTTCGCAAAATAGGAACCATCGGCTCCCTGATCTGATAGGAGAAAGTGGAGCCGAACAGCATGAGCACTGAGGCCATTGGTGTGACAATTGCCCCGAATATCGGACTGGGAATTCGGTACTGTAGTAAGAGGAAAAGTCCTATAACAAACCACGCGAAAAACGAGAGCGCGTCAAATGGAGTCCCTAAAGGGAAAAATCCAAAAAAAACTGCGCGGTGTATTATCGACAACCCTTGCAGGACAAATCCCACCACAGCACATCCGAGAGCAACGGAGGTACTCTTAATCGAAGGAAAAACTAGAAAAATGAGATAACTCATCGAGGAGCTGAGATAGAAAACTACAGCAACCTTAAAAAAAATTAGATCCACTCTCTCCCTATTTCCCCTCTATCTGAGTTTGGGCTCTTCGATGGCCGGCACAGGATCAACATCTCGAGGTAGAATTGCCTTCAAAATAGCGAAAGCCTTCTCCTTATCGTTTTGTCTTAATGCGTCCAACATTTCAGAGTCAACTATTTCCAAGAATAGCTTACGATTTTCGTCTGAACTGCTTCCGGTACTCAATATCTGCTTCCGCAGTCCTCCCATCAGCCTAGTCATAACAGCGTATTCAGGCCCGAAAACCTTTTCCAGATCTTCCCGAATTCGGCGCGCCAGAGCCGGTGACGACCCGCCTGTGCTAACGGAAATTATCAAATCACCCTGAGTGATTACAGCCGGTACTATGAACGTGCAGAGGTCAGGCACATCGGCAATGTTGCATGGAATTTTTCTCTTAGTCGAAGCCGTTTGGATTCTCAGGTTCACCTCGCGTTGATCGGTAGTCCCGAATACGAGAACAGCCTCCGGACAAAGGTCCAGTAAGGAGTCATCAAACTCTTCCTCTATCCAAGATCTATTACCATTCTCTGCCAGTTTTTTCAGTTCATTCTCAAGTTTTGGGGAGATTACCGTAATGTGTGCCCCACTTTCCCTTAAGCCATTGATTTTTCGCAGAGCAACTCGACCACCACCAACCACGATGATTTGTTTTCCTTCTAAGTTCATCATTATAGGGTAAGGTCTCACGGAATCCGTCTCCTGGTAAACTACACCAACCTAAGCCAATATGGCTCAATCGACCATTTAAATGGAAAAAAATTTATTGGAATCACCAAGAAAATCCCTGTAAAAATTATAGGAACCTGTTTGTTTGTACCCTACGGGCTGAATCGACGGCGTATCGAAGCTAAAGATCTCTGAACCAGGACAGGCGAGAATGATAGGAGAAATCGTGGCAATAACGTACTGTTTGTTCCCGGAAAGCATATTTTCCATGAGAATTCTCACGAACTCAACCTGGTTTCTCGGGGACAGAGCAGCCTCCGGTTCATCTAAGATGTATAGGCCGTCCAAGCTAAAACTGTAGCCCCTGAAGAAGGCAAGAAACGACTCACCATGGGAAAGGATATTAAGCGACCCCCCTCCGTAATATTCATCTCGACCAGGATCGTCCAACAATATGTCGTCCAGAGAGGCTGCAAAGTTGAAAAACGCTTCTGCCCTGAAGTGGAATCCGTAAGGGCGTCTAGGCTCAAGATCGAGGTGAACATGATTAGCAAGTTGCGTCTCATAGGGGTTATGGTGTGCCCGATGAATCTTACTTCCCCCCCAGGGCAGGAAACCACTCTTCCGAGCCACGGCGTCCAGCAGCGCAGATTTACCACTACCGTTCTCTCCAGTGAAGAAAGTTACGGGCGAAGAAATATCGATCCGTCCGGTTTCATTGATTACCCTGATGTTAAAAGGGAACATGTCACGGACGGGGAATTTCTGACTCTCTATGAGGATTGATTTCAAGTACATGTAACGATATTATCCTTTCATCTTAGGCCACAAAACCGTTCAAGAAATAGAAAATCGCCATCGACAAAACCTTTCGGGCGGATGAGGATCTGGGGGGGCATGGACACACTCAACCCTTATGGTAGGGTCGATTTCTTGTGCGAAGCTGATAAATTCAGCTCGGTGCATTTCCTTGCAATCATATTCGCCAAGTTGACGACTGAGGCGAGCCATCTGAGTCGGACATTCGGGCACCGACACAAGGACTTCTTCTGGGTTGCTCTTGATGTCGTATCCTACCAGTATCGTCCATGGAAAATGTTGAAGCGCCTCGACAAAACCTTCCAGGCCCTTTTTGGTAATGCCAAACCTTTTGATTATGTCTCTAGCAGCGAGTCCTGCCACACGGCCCCAAACCTTCTCATTGAAGTAGTCCGCGGCTTTTGAGCCATGCTCCTCTTCAATGTAGATATACCAGAAAGCATCTAGCACCCTGTAATGCCAGAGGAGGAATTCAATATAGTTTCTTAATTCGTCTTTCTCCATTTCGTCAAAAATCATCGGATGTCTCCCTTAAAGAAAAACGGTGCGCTTCCACACCACTTATTGATTTACGCCGGGCCGAGACTTCAGGGTATTGCTCATCCTCCTGAACAAAGCAAGAGCTGTGCATTAGGACGGCGGTACGAGGCTGTAAACGTGGACTTTGTGCTTAACGTTTTTAAAACTCATCCATCCTCGGTCAAACAACATCATTTTGTCTTGGATTCGTCGAACTGTATCCGGTCCTACTAGGATTTTGCCCTCGATGGCTGTCGACGCTATGCGCGCAGCCAGGTTTGTAGAGGATCCTGATGCGCTACTCTAAATAGATTCTCAAAGCGGTCTTTGTACATGGAATCCCTGTGGCATAACAGTACATCGGAAGTGGGTTAAATGGTACGTCTGCCCGAAAAACACTTTCAGGCCTACGTCCGTTGGCAATCTTCACGATTGGACGCCATATTACACTGTGAATAAGAGTGGTTCCAGAACAATTTGAGCGATGGCTCGGCTTGTGCCGACAATCGAGTTCTGGTATGACGTCGATACAAAGAAAAAATCGTTGAAGAAAGGAGGAGCCAATGCTCAGGTTGTGTGCTGTGGCTTTCGTGCTTTGCCTCATTATTTCTTCACCGTTGTTCGCTAGAGCCCAACAAAAGTATATTTTACCAGATATCCGTTCCCTTAAACACTTGACCACGTCCAAGTCCGATCATGCCCCGGACATTCCAGGAAAAGAGACGACAATGAACTTCTATTCGGCCCCCAATGGTCAATTAATAAGCATCTATTCCTACAAAGGCAGAAACGTAGCTTTCAGCACCCATTCGAACTCGGACTTCCAGAATACGTACCGGATTTTTATGGATCTAACAGGGGAAGGCCTGTTTCAAGAGATCAACAAGTCCCTTCCATGGCAGCTTCCAGTTTGGGTACGGTGATAGAGGTCATTGATATCGCCCGGAGTTCTTATGCACGAGATGGCAATAGTCCAAAGTATAATTGATATTCTTGAGCAGCAGGCAAGAATTCACGAGGCGCGAAAGGTTATTTCTGTAAAACTTGAATTCGGTGCCCTGACTGCAGTTCTGCCGTCAGCCGTAAATTTTGCTTTTGAAATACTCTCTAAGGGGGGCTTTACGGAAGGGGCACAACTGGAAATAACAATCATTCCTATTAAGGTGTTCTGCCCTGATTGCGAAAAAGAACTGGTCCTAGAAGAATATCAACCATTTTGTCCAGTCTGCTCTTCACCGGCACTCAAAATTGTAGAGGGCCGCGACGAAATGCGCATTGCATCAATGGAAATTGAGTAATTAGGAGATAAGGGCTATCTCACCAAATCTCCTTGTTGCGAATATGGTCCTAAGCCATGCAAGGGTTATAATTCCTCTCCTTCGGAAGCTGGATGATATAGAGCCAATGGACAAAGGTGTACAACTCGAATTTATCAGTGGCCAAGCGGTTTTCCCCAACAGACCTTGCCGGCCTGATGCGGAATCAAACGAATATAACTTGTCGATGGAAAACTCGGCGCGATGGGTATTGCCGGTTAGAT
>CAIXMD010000449.1 GCA_903920415.1 uncultured Desulfomonile sp. | reverse complement strand
ACATGTATCGAGGAGATTATCAGGTCATGCTTCTTGTGCTGAATCTCCGTGAGCTTCTGGGCCAGGTCGCTCTGTTCGTGGTTATAGACAACGGTCACCGTACCGACGACATCATTTTCATATTTGGTCCACTGGTCCTCGACGAGGCGATCCCTTATTAAATCCCTTATGGCTTCTGATCGGTTATTGTAACCCTTTTCCTTAATAAGACCGTCGAACTTTTCGAGTAGATCATCAGGTATAGATACCCCGAACCTCGCTAAATCTCCCATGGTTGAGTCCTTCCGATTGTTCTAAGACGCCTGACCGTTATTCGTGTAGCGTTGGTAAACTTTTAACATCTATAAGGATAGCCGCATAATGAGTTGAAAATCAAGAAAAAAGACCAAGTCTCTAGATTTGTTGGCTTGACACTTTCTTATATTAAATATCAAGTTTACTCTTATGGTATCCTATGGCTGTTTCAACCGAGAAACCTGTTTTGTTCCCACAATGGCCCAAATCTGAGAGGTGTACTTCTTTAATGCCTGATGTTCGCACGGCTCAACCAAGACAATGAAAGACAAGCGCCATCACAATCACTACAGTCCCGAGCGCACCGTAGGAGAAAGGCAACTTGCGATAGCACTAATTATTACGGCTGTGTACATGGTTGTCGAAGCTGTAGGTGGCCTACTTTTTAATTCCCTGGCCTTGCTGGCGGATGCGGGGCACATGCTTTCCGACGCAATGGCCTTGGGCCTGTCTTGGGTTGCAATCAAGGTTGGGAAGCGCACGCCGACGGACATGCATACTTTCGGATTCAGGCGCAGTGAGATTCTGGCAGCCCTGTTAAATGGTTTATCGCTTTGGGCAATCGTTGTAATAATCGGGTACGAAGCTTTCCACCGCTTTTTCAACCCCAAGCCGGTGGCCGGAACAGGTATGCTAATCATTGCGGTAATAGGCCTCCTTGTGAACCTGATTATGGCAGGCTTGCTCTTCAAGACCAGGGAAGTGAGTCTTAACCTGAAGGGAGCGTTCCTGCATGTGATTTCAGACGCGCTCGGGTCAGTGGGAGCAATCACGGCAGCTCTTTTCATCCTTGCGCTTGGCCTTTACTGGGTTGACCCCCTGGTCAGCGTCTTCATCTGTATTCTTATCCTCTATTCATCATGGGGACTAGTTAAGGAATCAATACACATTCTCATGGAGGGAGTCCCCATGGGCCTGAAGGTTGAGGAGGTTGAAGGAGCCATACTGGCTTTGGGCGGCGTGTGCTGTGTTTATGACCTGCACATCTGGAGCATATCCAGCGATCGAGTGGCCCTTTCCGCGCATGTGGTGCTCTCGGAACCCTACAAGGACTACCACGAGCTTCTGAAGTCATTGAATGAGAAGCTGAGGGAAGAATTCGACATCACTCATACCACCTTTCAAATAGAGATCAGTCATGAAATGCGGATTGAAAATGGAATGCCTGTTTGCCGTGCGGGGACTTTGTGTAACACCATTCATTAATGGAACACACTTATGATGGGATTTTTTTTGATCCTACGTAAAATTTTTTGTTTATCTTGTGTATAATCCATCTGATGCTTGCCAACCCCGATATAACAACTTCATCCGAACCGTTTTCAAAATCGTTTTTGTCTGTTGCTTCGCCATTGATGATTCTGGCTGCAATCTTCGCATTCCGATTATTTTTCACCACATGGGTCAATCTGATACCTGACGAGTGCAGTTACTGGACATGGTCAAGGAGATTGGATTGGTCATATTTTGATAACTCGGGCATGGTTGCGTACCTAATCCGGCTCTCAACCGAAGGGTTTGGGCGCCACACCCCTTTCACCGTCAGATTTCCGTTTCTCTTACTGACGGTTCTCTCCATGTATCTTTTTTACCGGGTCAGTTTCGTTCTTTTCCGGAGTAGATCACGCGCGCTTCTTGCATCCGCAGTATTCAATTTGACACCAGCAGTCCTCCTGGGTGAAGCCGCGGCGATACACGACAATGCCTTGATTTTTTTTTGGATGGTGGCGCTATGGGCTGCTGGACGTTTTCTCAAGTCAGGTAACAATGACTGGTTTTACGTAATGGGATTTGCAGCGGGCTTTTCCATCCAAAGCAAGTATACCGGTGTACTCATCCTACCTTGTATTTTCATGTTTCTTCTCTGGAGCCGCCCCCATCGGAAAATGTTAATCACAAAGGAGCCTTGGATAGGAGCACTCATAGCCCTACTGTTCTCCATACCCATCATCTTGTGGAATATGGAACATGGTTGGGCCTCGCTACACCACATTTTCTACATAGGATCCGGATCTGTTACATTTTCCCGTAGTATCTTGGATGGTCTTGGATATCACCTGGCCCAGGTCGCTCTTATTTCGCCTCTCATTTATTTCGCTCTGCTTGTGGCAGTAGGCACATCTTTTTATCAGAACCTTATCAGTCCTAAGCCAGAGGAGATCCTCCTCCTGTGTTTCGGTTTGCCTCTCATCATTTTCGGACTGCTTTCATTCAAAGGGCACGTGGAGGCCAACTGGGCATTTATGGGGTACGCATCTACTTTGATATTGACCGTAGAGATCATTTCAAGAGGCCAAAACGAAGGGAACCAAGGCATATGGCGATGGTTCGGAAGACGATTCCAAAAGTGGGCCGCCATCCTGGCTGTCGGCCCGGCGATAGTAGTAATACTGCACGGATGGGTAGGAATTATCCCTGCGGATCTTGAAAAGAAAATGGGAAAATCTGATAGAATCGTCTGGGAAACCCGCGGCTGGGATGGATTGGGACAACATGTAGGTGGCCTCAGAACCGCGGAAGATGTTGTTGCCGCCGATAGCTATCAACTCTGCGCCATTCTGGAGTTCAATGTTCCGGGAAATCCTAGGGTGAGATACTTGGCTCCATGGAACCGACCAACTCAATTCGACGTTTGGGAGCCATCTTTCGACAACCTCAAGGGGAAGAATATCCTCTATGTATCCCCTCGCCGACTGGAACCCTCATCGGCGTCATTCACGACTATTTTTGAAAATTTTGATCGAGTGGAAACTCTTCCGGCGTACAAAGTTTTGTATCATGGAGTTGCTATTCGGGAGATTTATCTGTATCGTGGTTACGATTTTAACCCGTTCTTTCCTCGAAAGCTCGGGCCAAGGTCCCTCTTCTATTCTGGTTAATGAATCTGCTGATCCCTTGTCTGACTGGTTTCCTGTAGGTGGAATGGAATTCTGTCGGGAACTGGTGACCGACCGTATAACTTTGCTCCGGCCAATAATGGGGCGGGTATGCGGAACTTATTCATGAGGTGAACACATTGATATCTTTTAAGGACATAGCTTTGGAAAGGGGCTTGGACGAAGAAGATGTGATTGAATTCCTCAATGATTTTCTGGATTATACCAATTCGGAAGATCTCCCAAGTCTTCAGGAGGCACTGGATGCCGGAGACCATAAGACGGTGAGACTCAAGGCCCACTCCATTAAGGGGGCTGCACTCAATCTCAACCTGGAAGACATCGCATCTTATGCGGGAAAGATTGAAAAAAAATCCGCAGCCGAGGATCTGACAGGTGTTCAGGAGTTACTGGAAGCCCTGACCGTGGAGATGAAGATTGTCAGCGATTTCCTGAAGAGCGAAACATGATTCCAAAATTGCGGTAATCTTGACATCAGTCCGCTGCGGATGTTATTTTCATGATTGGTGAGGCGGTGTAGCTCAGTAGGTTAGAGCATGCGGCTCATATCCGCAGTGTCCGGGGTTCAAGTCCCTGCACCGCCACCAGAGCTTCTCCGATAGAGCTTCCCAATACAAGCTTTGACACCCGTCCCTGTTGATGGTATTTCAACTTCCTGCTTTATTGAAATCAAACCGGTGCTGGACATAGGATTATGAAGGATCAACAGACTACGACGCCAGATCATTACCCCGGAGGACATGAGACAGTCACCGTAGTAATTCCGGCTTACAATGAAGATAGAAGCATCGGTGAGGTTATCTGCGGAGTAAAGCGCCACGTTCCCGAAGCTCGCATACTCGTCATTGATGATGGTTCTACGGACAGAACCGCTCGAGAGGCGGAGAATGCCGGTGCGGAGGTGATTTCTCATCCCCTGAACAAAGGTAATGGAGCGTCAATCAAGACTGCATTGCGAGCTATCCAAGGTGGTCGAGTTGCAGTCCTGGACGCTGATGGACAGCATGACCCAGCGGAACTCCCGGGTCTTCTTAATCGTCTGGATGACTACGACATGGTTGTGGGCTTTCGTGGGTTTGCAAATTCCACTGGTTCGTTCCTAAGGAATGCTGGAAATATCATCTTGAGTAAACTTGCTTCATTTTTATCAGAGCAGTACATTCCAGACCTTACTTCCGGTTTCCGAGCTTTTCGTCATGGAATAGCTTCAAAATTTCTCCACATTTACCCCAATGGCTATTCATTCCCGTCAACCAGTACCCTCAGTTTCATAACCGCAGGATACAATGTCGATTTCATCCCGATTCACGTACGGAACCGCCTGCCTCTGACCCGAAGCAAATTGCATCCTTTCCAAGACGGTTTCCGGTTCATAATGTTTATTCTCCGAATCATAACCCTTTCTAACCCCAACAAGATTTTTTTCCCAGTCGGCCTTTTCATGATGATTGCCGGTATTGCGCTTACTATCAGAAATCTTATTCTTTTTTCACAGTTCTCGGGAGGATCGGTGCTATTCTTGGCCGGTGGGGTAAACATCATATTCTTCGGCCTCGTTCTGGACCAGTTTGCTACTCTTAGGCTTCAAGAAAGAGATTAGAAGGTCCAATCGGAAAACCACATCATGTGCGGAATTTGCGGCATATTCTTGTTTGATAGCGATGCCGCAGCCGACCGTTCGCTCCTGGAGGAGATGAACGGCACATTGACCCACCGAGGGCCCGATGACGAGGGGTATT
>CAIXMD010000448.1 GCA_903920415.1 uncultured Desulfomonile sp. | reverse complement strand
CTATTGCCATTCCAACGGATGTCAGCGAACAAACTCAGTGCGCAGCCCTGATTCAGCAGACAGTGGAAAACTATCAGCGTATTGATTTACTGGTCAATAATGCCGGAATTACCATGGCTGGGAGAGAGCCCAGTACGGGAGAAAGAAGTCATGCCGGTTGAAAGATGTGTGCAATTATTCTCAAAGCTATGGTGCAGCGCAGGCGGGAATTGGTCATGAGCTTACGTGGGCAAGTGGGTCAGTGGATAAAGTTGATCGCGCCGGGACTGGTTGATCGAATAGCTCTCCATGCAATTGAGAAAGGTCGCTAGAAGAGGTAATCGTGAAGAGAAACACTATTTCCAAGGTACTCGCTATGGTCGCGGTCGTGATATCAATCCAGACCGCCCAAGCTCAACAACGAATTGAAGTCCAGTCGAGCAACAACAAGGCTTCTAGGCTCGTGCCTGCTCGGATCATCCCCGTACCGAGCACCGTGAGCCCTGAGCTACAGACCGTGATTGCCAGCCCGTTGAACGCCACAATGCGTTTTGTTCCCAAGACTGTCGAGGAATGGCATGACCTTGTTGCAAAGAAAGCAGAGCAAGATCTGGTTCACCTGGCTCAGTTGCGCAAGCTCTGTCCGACTGATGTCAAGATCAGTATCACCGGAGGAGTTAAGACATACCTCGTCACACCAGAGTCGGTTTTTGAGGACAGCACCAATCATGTCTTAATCCATTTACGAGGCGGAGGTTATGTCTTTAATAGCGGAGAAGGCGGATTGGGCGAGGCAATTCTTATGGCCTACCACGGCAAGATGAAAGTGATTTCTGTTGACTACCGGATGGCACCGGATTTTCCTTTCCCCGCAGCGTTGGATGACGCTGTGACAGTCTACAATGAAGTTTTGAAGACGTACAAACCTACCAACATCGGTATCTTTGGAACGTCAGCGGGAGGAGGTTTGGCCGCCGCTACTGTCCTCAAGCTTCGAGACCTCAACATCCCCCTTCCCGGAGCGGTCGGACTGGGCACCCCATGGGCAGACCTCGCCAAGACCGGAGATACCTGTTACACCAACGAATATATTGACGATGTTCTGGTTGAATACGGCGGTTTATTGGAGGCATGCGCTAAGCTGTACACTGGTTCCCATGACATGAAAGATCCTTTTATCTCACCGGTATATGGAGACTTTACAAAAGGATTTCCTCCGACAATCCTTACATCAGGGACTCGAGATATGTTTCTCAGCGATACGGTTCGGATGCACAGGAAGCTCCGGCAAGCCGGAGCCGATGCTGACCTACAGGTCTTCGAAGGCATGTCGCATGCTCAATACATCTTGGTATTTACTTCTCCGGAATCCAAGGAAGCTTTTCAGGAGATCGCTCGTTTCTTCCGAGATCATCTTGGTAGATAGCATCAAATTCCCAGATCTGACCGAGCACAGGCTGTGCTGGCCCAAACTATCTTTCTCCTTCTAAGGGATTGGTTGGGATCAGCGAGCCATGAAAGATCCTAAAAAGTCGAAATCGTTGAGGGTCGCGGAGAGTTCTTTGCTATCTTAGCCAAATGGACTACCTTTTGATGGATGGGCCGAACCATGTCTCAGGCGATCACGACACGTGAGGGATAATAACCGTGGATGCCATTAAATTACTGCTGGCTTTTTCCCCTTGGATTGCCTTTTGGATCATTTCGAGTGGCCATTCAATGCTGAGCCTCCAAATAGGGATCTGTGTCGCCAGCCTCTTGGTCGTCGTCATGGGCCTGACTAAACTACACCGAGGCGCAATCCTGTGGGCAGGAGTCATTTTTTTCGCATTCGCGTTAGTCTCAGTGGCTTGGCTAAAAGAAAAATGGGTAATCCAGCATTTAGGAGTCCTCGCGAGCGGAACCCTTTTTGCGGCTACACTCGTTTCAATCCTATTGGGCCACCCATTCACGGAAGACTACGCGCGGGAACATGTACCGCAGGAATTGTGGGACTCGCCAGTTTTCATTCGGAGTTGCTACACCGTCACGAGTGCTTGGGGGGTCATTTTCTTGGCGAATACTCTTGTCAACTTCGCCAAGCTCTATTGGCCCAAAGCCGGTGAGTGGTTGTACCAAGGATTGGAATTTTCTCTTATCATCTCAGGTGTCGCATTCACCACAATCTACGCTCGGCACGCCAAAAAAAAGCGCTTGACGCTATCTGAAAAAACAGTGGACAGTAGCTCTCAGTAAGCTGGCGTTGAAGCGAGCGTATTCCAATCGAGGAGAATCGGAAGCATGTCCTTCAGCCCGAAGCAATTGATCCGAGGATTGCGGAGACCTCTGTGACGCACTTTGTGAAACCTTTCATGATAGTCCAAGCCGTCATTCTGCACTTGATGATAATCTTTGGCGGCCAAGCACTGGCTCTGGACCCTCAGATCAAGAGCTTACCCGACGAGAGAGAGATAGCAGTTCAGATTGAGCCTCTTTTGAAGGATGATGCGTATCTGGGAATCGTCGTAGGTATCGTAGGACCAATAGACCAGCAAGGGTTTGCCCACGACATACGTTCGCGGCACGAATCCCCAATAGCGGCTGTCCAGACTGTTGTCCCGGTTGTCTCCCATCAT
>CAIXMD010000447.1 GCA_903920415.1 uncultured Desulfomonile sp. | reverse complement strand
GCGGCCGATCTTGCAAGTCGTGGAACTCTGGCGGTCTATCCAGCGCTTGGCTGGTGGAGGACTCGCCCTCGTCTTGAGCGTTATGACTCGGCAGCACGTTACGCATTGATTGTTTCCATTCGCGCACCAGAGATCGATGTTGATCTTTACAATGCAGTAGCAAACCAAATTGCAGTGCCGGTCACAGTGGAGTCTTGATGGAATTCCGAATTGCCGACACCTTTGTTGACAGCCTAGCCAGGCTGTCGGGCGACGAGCAGAAAGCCACCAAGACCACCGCTTTTGACCTGCAAACGGACCCGTCGAACCCGGGCATGCAGTACCACAAGCTTCATAAGGCCAAAGACAAGAACTTCTGGTCGGTCAGGGTCAGCGGTTCCATCCGCATGATCGTCCACAAGACCGACGCAAGCCTGCTTTTGTGCTACGTGGACCACCACGACCACGCGTACAATTGGGCTGAACGGCGCAAACTCGAAACACATCCGAAGACTGGCGCTGCTCAACTGGTCGAACTCAGGGAACGGGTAGAAGAGGTCATAATTCCCAAATACGTAGATGTCGAACAGCCTGCCCAACCCAAACCCTCTTTGTTTGCACATGTCTCTGACGATGATCTGCTCGGCTACGGTGTGCCGGAAGAGTGGCTGGAAGATGTACGTCGCGTAGATGAAGATTCGCTGCTCAATTTGGCCGACCATCTGCCCAGCGAGGCGGCAGAGGCGCTGCTCAATCTGGCCACCGGAGTAAGCCCGCAAGTTGCCCAGTCGACAGTTCCTGTTGCCGATCCGTTCGATCACCCAGATGCACAACGCCGCTTCCGCATCATGCGGGATGTGGAGGAGTTGGAACGAGCCCTCGAATACCCCTGGGAGAAGTGGACCATCTTTCTCCATCCAGCTCAGCGACAATTGATCGAAAGAGACTATAGCGGCCCGGCACGGGTTTCGGGATCAGCAGGCACAGGCAAAACCATTGTGGCCCTGCATAGGGCTGTGTTCCTATCCCGCACCAACCCGGACGCAAGGGTTTTAATCACTACCTTTTCTGACACCCTGGCATATACACTGCGGACGAAGCTGAGACGGTTGATCAGCAACGAACCACGTCTTGGCGAACGTATCGAAGTGCATGCCATGGCTGCCGTCGGCAGGCGGCTCTACGAGGTGAACTTCGGTCTCCCGCGCACCGCTTCCCGTGAGGTGGTAAAGCAGATTCTCGAACAGACATCCAGAGAAGTCGGGGGGCACAAGTTTAGCCTGCACTTCTTGCTGACCGAGTGGGAGCAGGTTGTTGATGCCTGGCAGTTGGAGACATGGGAGGCATATCGTGATGTCACTCGGTTGGGCAGAAAAACTCGTCTGCCGGAACCGCAACGTGCGGTGCTTTGGGCGATCTTCGATCGGGTTCGATCCAACCTGAAAGCTCAAGATCAAATCACTTATTCAGGAATCTTTACCCAACTGGCATCCCATCTTGCAGAAACTAAACACCTTCCTTTTGACTTTACCGTTGTGGATGAGGCACAGGACTTAAGCGTAGCACAGTTAAGATTTCTCGGGGCTCTCGGAGGCGGGAGACCCAACACGCTTTTCTTTGCCGGAGACCTTGGGCAACGGATCTTCCAGCAACCCTTTTCGTGGAAGGCGCTCGGCGTTGATGTTCGAGGGCGTTCCCGGACACTGCGAATCAACTACCGGACATCACACCAGATCAGAATGCAGGCAGACCGCCTGTTGGGGCCAGAATTGGCCGATGTGGACGGCAATAAAGAGGATCGGGGCGGCACGATTTCAGTATTCAATGGGCCATATCCGAGGATTATGGCTCTGGACAATCCGAAAGATGAGGTCGAAGAGGTCGGCAAGTGGCTTATGGATCTAAAACGCGAGGGTGTAGCCCCTCACGAGATCGGCGTATTCGTTCGCTCTGAGACTCAACTCGACCGAGCCCGAGAAGCAGTAGAGAAAGCCGGAATCCCTTTTAAGGTACTCGACGAGAACGTTGAGACAACCAGCGGTCATATTTCGATCAGTACCATGCACCTTGCTAAAGGCCTCGAGTTCAGGTCAGTCGCCGTGATGGCCTGTGATGACGAGGTTATTCCATTGCAGCAACGTATCGAAACCGTGGCCGATGAAGCAGACTTGGCAGAGGTCTACGACACTGAGCGCCACCTACTTTATGTGGCCTGCACCAGAGCCAGGGACCATCTGCTCGTGACGAGCGGCGACACACCGTCAGAGTTCCTGGACGATCTACGGATGTGAAATTTGGGAGCGCCATCTCAGCCAACGTGAGATCTCTCGTCCAAGTGCCAAAGTAGTCTACATGCGGGTGGTCTGCAACAACCGCAAGCTTCGCTGGCGGCAGTCAGGTCGGCGGGTAGCCTGGACGTCGCGTTTGACGCGTCACATTCTTGGCCGTCGAGAAAGATTACCAAGTTTGCGCACGCATGCCGGCGAGGGATGAGGGCAAAGTGAAGAGACGAAAGGGCAAGGAATAAAAGGAAGGAATATGGAGAGCGACAGGTCGGCAGTCAGCACACCGATGCGGGAGATTCTTGATGAAGCGGTGCGGCTAATTCTTACGGCGCTTCAGCCCCGCCGGATAATCCTCTTTGGCTCCGCGGCGCGCGGAAACATGGGGCCATACAGCGACCTGGATTTTCTTATTATCATGCCTGACGGCGTGCACCGGAGGAAGGCGGCGCAGAAGGTTTCCAGGGCTTTGTTCGACCTTGGAATGCCAAAGGATATCGTTGTCGTCACGGAAAGTGATGTAAGAAGCTACGGAGCAAACCCATCTCTGGTGATCGCCTCTGCTTTAGCGGAAGGAAGAGAACTATACCATGCTTGACAGCCGACAGATTCCGGGTTCGAGCGAGGAATGGTTAAGGCGCGCAAAGGCCGATCCGGCTCTCGCCCGGACACCCCTTCCGGAAGGCCCGTGTACGACGATTTGTCCTTTCATGCCCTGCAAGCCGCCGAGAAG
>CAIXMD010000446.1 GCA_903920415.1 uncultured Desulfomonile sp. | reverse complement strand
GTCAGGGCTCAGGGACCGGATTCCCTTGCCGCTATCAAGGAAATTGACAGACTGATTCAGGAAAACGCCATCGAGGAAAATTGACAAGGGAAGGGCTTATAAAGTGCGCGGATCGAGCGACAAGCAATTAAATTTTTTCATCAAAGGCGTGGGTGTCTCCGGGGGGGTGGGCATCGGACAAATCGTAGTTATCGAGCGACTGACGACCGAGATTTGTCCCCGGCGAATGATCAAGCCCGAGGAAGTTCCTGCTGAAATTCAGCGATTCGAGTCGGCAGTGAAGGCTGCCGCTCAGCGCTTGAGGGATATCCGAAACAGCATTGACCAGGATCACCCTCTGTGTGATCACGCATATATCCTAGACACTCATATATTGCTCCTCCAGGACAGGATGTTCTTCGAAGGGACAAAAGCTGCCATTGCCTCCGAGAGACGGAACGCTGAATGGGCTCTTTCCGATATCATGATGAAGATTACCTCGGCCTTTGATACCATCGAGGACGAGTACCTGAAGGAGAGGGCGAGAGATATACATTTCATAGGTGAACGGGTGCTCAAACTCCTGATGGGGATCACTTCGCGGAGCAAAGTTCACCAACTACCACCAAATTCGGTGATTGTAGCCCATGATCTCTCGCCGAGCGACACTGCTCAAATCAAGAAGGAAAACGTGTTCGGATTCGCCATAGATATGGGAGGAAAAACTTCCCACACTGCCATTATGGCTCGTTCACTCAAAATCCCTGCAGTGACCGGCCTTGAGAAGGTGAGCCGGTTGGTGCAGACCGGGGAGAACATCATAGTCGATGGGAGCACCGGGATTGTTATTGTAAATCCTGATCCTGAAACTATCTTCCGGTACCGCGAGAGGCAGGAAGTTTACCGTAAGTATCAACAATCTCTCATGACATTCGGCCGCCTGCCTGCAGTTACCCGGGACGGAAGCCGGACGGTAAGAATCACAGCCAACATAGAGCTTGTGGACGAAATTGAAATAGCAGCCAGTCACGGTGCGGAAGGAATAGGGCTTTTCAGGACGGAGTACCTCTTCCTGGGCAGAAAAGATCTCCCCTCAGAGGATGAACAATATGAAGTTTATCGCCTGGCACTGGAACACAACAAACCCAATCCGGTCACGATACGTACCCTGGACATAGGGGGAGACAAGATATCCGCCCACCTGCAGTTTTCTCAGGAAACCAACCCAGCCATGGGGTTGAGGGCTATTCGTTTATGTTTAAGCCGTACAGACATTTTCAAAACACAGCTCAAAGCCATATTACGGGCGGCAGTACATGGAAACTGTCGACTGTTGATACCAATGATCTCATGCCTGACAGAGTTGATTGCCACCAAAGAAATACTTCGGCAAGTTAAGGAAGAATTGACTGAAGCCGGCATGGAATTCGAACATCAGGTGAAACTCGGTGTACTTGTTGAGGTTCCTTCGGCAGTTGTGATTGCTGATATTCTGGCCCGAGAAGTAGATTTCTTCAGCATAGGCACGAACGATCTCATTCAGTACGCTCTCGCCATCGATAGGGTGAACGAACATGTTAATTATCTTTATGATACTCTTCACCCTGCAGTGCTCAGATTGATCCGGCAAGTCACCAGCGCGGGTCAGGCCCGTGGCCTCCAGGTGTCAATGTGCGGGGAGATGGCGGGTGATCCGGTGAATATACCGATTCTTCTCGGACTGGGAATTGATGAGCTTTCCATGAATTCTCTCTCCATTCCAATGGTAAAGAAATTGATCCGTTCAATAAACATGGATGATTGCGCTGAGTTGACCCGACTGGCATTTGAGATGCAAGATGCCGCAGCCATACATAGTTTGTTGGAGGGGTGGATCAGTGAACATTTCCCCAAAGATTATTTTGTAGATCAGTCCTAACCGAAAACCATGACCCAAAATGATAATGTGAAAATTATCTGCAAAAATAGGAAGGCTCATTTCAATTTCGAGATCGGGGACACCTTTGAGGCAGGCATCGCTCTCCTAGGGTCCGAAGTAAAATCTCTTCGCAGTGGGAAAGCAAATTTATCCGATGCCTTTGGGAAATTCCGGCGGGGGGAACTCTTCTTGGTGGGCTCTCACATTTCCTCTTACGAACAGTCAAACAGGGAAAACCATGATCCTCTCCGTGAACGAAAGCTCCTTTTGCACAGAAAAGAGATTAAGAAACTTCTGGGAAAGGTTACTGAGAGAGGCTTTTCACTTGTACCCTTGAAACTTTATTTTAGAGATGGTAAGGTCAAAGTTGAGTTGGCGCTTGCCAAAGGAAAGAAATCTTTCGACAAGCGTGAAGCTATCAAGAAAAAGGATCAGAGACGAGAGCTTGAAAGGATGGCAAAATATCGCCGACGACCCTTGTGAATGTCTCGTTGAAGATATGGCTCGTGCAAAAATTTTATCGGCCTAATGAAACTCTAGGCCCACAAAAATGTCATAACAATCGATGAACTTATTTATCGAAAGGGGGCGACCTGGTTTCGACGGGGATAGTTGAGGTCAAGGCTGCATGTCGAGCGATCCGGTGACTCGTTAAACCGCCGGGAATAAATATACTCGCCGATAACTACGAGTACGCTCTAGCCGCGTAAGGCTAGCGTCTCTCCGTCTTTTTCCTGCGGAGGTGGAAGGGGCGAAGGTAGCAGGATAGCCAAATTTCCGTACCTGTTGGAGAAGCGGCGAAAAATCAAGCGGGTTGGTCCGGAGAGAACCTGTTCCGAGGGGGTCTCCCCGGGCGAGACATAAATCGCGGAATAAACATGTAGACGTCTTGTGCTGAAGGTTCTCGGACGCGGGTTCGATTCCCGCCGCCTCCACCAATAACTATTTGATATTATTAAGAAAGACCCTCCAAAAAGTTGTCCGCAAATTGTCCGCAAATTGAATATGACGCTTAAATACTAGCTTTGCGAACCTGAACCACTTTTATCTGCATTTTCAATTGGTTGGCTCTTTTCTGCATCATGCTTCGAATGATGAGCCAGCGTTCCCTCTTCTTAACTAAACACTTCACAGCAACCGTAAGTCCATATACCTATTTCCTCTCATTGGAACGCAGACGTCACGCTCGACGACAATTACATTTGTGCGTTGTGCCCACCGACCGACCACCATAGCCTGCAACCTCTGCAAGTATTTGGAAAGCCGCGTGTTAAACACTGCGAAAATCACTCAAAATGTGAAAAGGCTAATGCGCGCATCAGAAACAGTAGCCTGCTCTTATGAATTCACGACTGGGTCCTGTTTTAATGCGACTCGCTGAGGCGCGTAGCACGATTTTTACTAGCTAAAACACCCGTTAACCGGTCGGTTGACGGGCATTTATGTCGTATTCATGAATCTCAGTGTTAGCCCTAAGTTAGCGCGATTGTTCTGCTTTTCGAGCATGATATCAGACACGACGGAAGGGACTGAAATATTTTCCTTGACATATCCTTTATTATCCGCCCTAACAGATTTACTAGGGACTAGAGAGGAGCAGGCTATGTCAGCAATAATATACTGTAGGGTTTCAACAGACTCCCAGGCTGAGAAGGGTATCTCATTGGACGCGCAGGTTGCAGCGTGCACCGCGTACGCGCAAGCTCACGGTCTGGAGGTGGTTGATGTGATAGTCGATGCTGGTCTGTCTGGGAAGAGTACTGACCGTCCTGGGCTCCAGAAGCTCCTTAAGTTGGTAGTAGCTAGGAAAGTCAACCACGTCGTAAGCATGAAGCTCGATAGGCTTTCTCGCTCTACCATAGACACGCTGAATCTGTTAAATCTGATGTGTCAGAAAAAGGTAGAGCTTCATCTCGTAGACTCAGGTCTAGTTGACTCAACCTCGACTGACGGTGAGCTTATGATGACATTACGAGCGGGTTTTGCGCAGGCGGAACGTAGGAAGATTTCTGAGAGGACCAAGGCTGCACTGGACCGCAAGCGGGAGTTAGGGCAGAGGGTTAGTGGAAAAGCCCCCTATGGCTATGTTTTTCAGGACAGTCTCGTGGTAGAGAATCATGAGGAGCAGGTTATCATCGCTGTCATTAGAGAATTGAGAGATGAGGGGTTGTCAGTTCGCAAGATTATCCGAGCCCTTGATAAACGGGGCATCTATACTCGCATGGGGAAAGAATTCAGTGAGTCAACCATTTACAAAATAGTACGCGCGCCGTAACGAGTGGAGGTGGACCATGCCGAGACGTAAGAAGAACGAAACGTCAGAAACGACAGCCAAGACTGAAAGCAGCGAAAATGCGCCTGGGGGCAAACCTAAGCGCGTTTATTGTGACGAGAGATATGTCACTCAGGTAGAGTTCCAGGTCGCGATACAGGCTTTACAGGAGAGATTAGACGCGATTCAGAAAGGACAGCTTGGAAAGGCTAAAGGGCTTGAGCTGGCACCGCGACCACCCGTTCATCACAAACGGAAGGTTGGACGACGGTACAAGCTTGCCAGCACTATCGACGGCGCGCTTTATGACAAAATCAGAGAGCTTGAGGCTGAGGGCTACCAGCTCGGGCATTTGATTGACTCTGCTTTCAGAGTTTTATTCGGTAGACCAAAGCTTAGCTTTGAAGCGGGATTACCAACGGATGAGGAAGTATCAACATAACCACCTCTCGTATTTGAAAATGCCTTCCCTTCCCATGCGCTTGAGTCCTCTCAGCCACGACCAAACGTCTCATAAATTGGGGCTATATTCAAAAAAACTCTCGACATCTTAACTCCTCTTACATATAGAATAACGTCTTCATCACCACTGCGAGATTGTTGGTGTCTGTTTCACTGAACCGGTTACGGTTCGCTGTGTGTTGTTCTTTGGGAGGGATGCTCAATGAAAAAGGGTGTTGCGGGAGTATGCATTTGCTTGTTTGCTCTCATGGCTCCGTCATTCGTTATGGCGCAGTTTGGGCTGGGCGGTGGAGGGTCAAACTTACCTGGTATGTCGTATCTCAACGTTGGGAATATTCAGGTAGTCCCTTCTGTGAAGCTTGGTTATCAGAAGATGGCTGTAAACCTGAGTTTCCCCGTCCCAGTGCAATCCAAAGATGTGAATTCTCTCATTGACACGTTGGACGTGAAATTTAACGACGCGAACTTCTGGATAGGGTCATTGGGACTGGACTTCCTATTGGGAAAGCGCATGGAAGTCTTTGTGGAGGTCTCTGCCAATCCCCCCAAGGGCGCATCGATTACCACAAATTTTGCTGGCATAGCTGCTGCTGATTTTTTCGGAGGCAACAATGGCTGGATGGGATGGAATTGGTCTACCTCACGGCTGCAGTGGTGGGAAATAAATGCGCGAGGCGGCTTTAATGTCTCTGACCAAGTTGCATTTCTCATCGGCTATAAGGCTGACCGTGTGAGTCAACAGCTATCGGCTCCACCTGAGCCATCCTACGTCGGCTGGTTCCCAGGGACTCCTCAACAGGACTATTTCGGGGACGTAAAGCTGACAACCCAGTGCCCATACGTGGGACTGCGCGTGACTGATAGTTGGTGGAATTTTTCGGTAATCTGGAGTCCATGGCTTGCATCATACAATGTCCAGATACCCCTACGAGCGGTTTTATTCCAATTGGCATCCAGCCCTCCGGATTTGTACAGATCGGTTAACGCTGAAAATAGATTCTCCTTGAGAGGTAGCAATGGTCAGCTTATTGAAGCTTCAGGTGAAGCAACATGTCCCATTACTAATAATTTGGATGTGACGATGTGGCTGAAGGGAAGCTGGCTGCAGTGCCGCGGACCGGGACAGGAAGAATCCGTATCCGCCTTTCTAATGGCTTTCGAATATTTTGGTCAGAGTTTCTCCTTTTACGAGGTTTCTCCTGGCGGCGGGGATGCGACATCGAATTACACGAGGTATTTGTGGGCGGTCGGCATTTCTGGACAGCTTAGCTTTTG